>DLBP01000070.1 GCA_002480165.1 Proteobacteria bacterium UBA7821
AAATCTTCACCTAGGAAATTATCTAGGTGCTGTAAAGCGATTTGTAGAACTTCAGGATGCCAATGCTATGTGCATTTATTGTTTGGTAGATCTCCACGCAATAACAAATTGGCAAGACCCAAAAGAATTACGCCAAAATACTATTGAGGTAACCGCTGCCTTTTTAGCTTGTGGCTTGCGACAGGAAAATTCGATTATATTTAATCAAAGTCAGGTCCCAACACACACAGAGTTAGCTTGGATATTTAATTGTGTAACAAGAATGGGATGGTTGAATCGAATGACACAGTTCAAAGACAAAGCTGGGAAAGATAAAGAGAATGCTAGTTCAGGTCTATTTATTTATCCTAATTTAATGGCTGCTGACATACTAGTTTATAAAGCAACACATGTTCCAGTTGGAAATGACCAAAAGCAGCACCTTGAACTAACGCGTGACATCGCTGCGCGTATCAACCACCATTTTGGTGCTGTATTCACCCTTCCAGAACCATACATTAGAAAGAGAGGAGCTCGCATTATGAGCCTCCAGGACCCAGATAAAAAAATGTCTAAGTCCGATCCCAATCACAATAGCTATATTGGCCTAACTGATCAGGATAGCATTATCAAAAAGAAAATCATGAAAGCCGTTACCGATAGCCAAGCGTCAGTGGTTTCTGATAGCAGTCGGCCTGGTATTCGAAACCTAATCGACCTCTATCAATTACTGAGTCACGACAGCATAGATGCGATTGAACGTCGATATCAACACAGTAGTTACAAACCCTTTAAAGAGGACCTTGCCGACCTGTTAATCAACTTCCTAAGTCCTATTCGAGAAAAATTTCATGCCATTCGAGATGACCACACTGAGTTGACACGCATCATTACTTCGGGCAATGAGTATGCGCAAGCCCGTGCTCAAACCACATTAGATAGACTCAAAGACAAAACGGGGTTCGCTTTATGACACAATCTAAAACCTGGAACGAGGGTGATACGATTATCTGGTATGACCTAGAAACCTCTGGTATCAATAAAGCATTTGATCAACCCGTGCAATTTGCAGCGATTAAGACAACCACATCTCTTGAAGTGCTTGACACGTTCAATTTCGATATTGCTTTAACGGCTGATGTTGTTCCATGCCCCGATGCCCTCTTAGTTCACCAAATCCCTGTCACACATCGACCAACTGCGATTTCACAAAACATAGCCATTGAGAAAATCCATCACATCATGAACAGCCCCAATACCATCAACTGTGGTTACAACAATTTAAGGTTTGATGACGAGTTTCTGAGGTTTTGTTTCTACAAACACCTGTATCACCCCTATACCCACCAGTATTCCAATGGCTGTAAACGCTTTGATCTCTACCCGGCAGTGGTCTATTACTACTTATTTGCCCATGACAGTCTGACATGGCCTGCGATCGACAACCGCGTCAGCTTGAAGCTTGAAAACCTAGCAAGGCACAACCTTCCTCCCATTGAGGGTCAAGCGCATGACGCATTGGTTGATGTAAAAATGACCATCGGTTTAGCCAAGAAAATGATGGAAAATAGTGACGCCTGGCCAACAGTTGTTGGTTTTTTTGATAAAAACCAAGACATGCATACCAGCAGTCAGCTACCATTTCTTCAAGCAGGCAGAAAAAGCCACTGCATGGGGCTATTAATTGATTCTAGCTTTGGCTTAAAGCAAGACTTTTCATCAATCTGCGTCTCGCTGGGCCGGCATCAACATTATAAGAACCAATCAGTCTGGTTGAAGCTGGACACACACCCCTTGGAAACATTTGAAAATGAAGCCGACTTTTTCCGCGTCATTGTCAAAAAAAAATGGGGGGAGCCTCCGTTTCTTCTACAACCAGAGCATGCAACACAACTGTCGTCCAATGAAACGAAGCAGCAGATGTTGGAACACAATATGGCCTGGATCGACCAAAATCCAGATCGGTTCGACCGCATCATACAGTCTCACACATCATCGAGCTACCCAACGCATAATCAAGTTGACCTCGATGCCAAACTGTATGACACGCCTTTTTTCACATCACTAGAAGAAGACATTTGCCAACAGTTTCATGTTGCCCCGCCCAAAGCCAAAGCTTCTCTAATCAACCAAATCGCTCATCCAACTCTAAAAGAGCAAGGCGAGCGCTACTTATTTCGCTATCACCCAGAAGTACTCCACCTAATCGACAGCCCATCGCTTGAAGATTATCGCCACAAACTACTTCATATCGATTCATCACCGATAAAAGATCATTTGGGCCAAGAAAAAAGGACTCCCTCTGCATGCTTAGAGCGGATTGAAGCCATTTCACACGAAAGATCCCTAACCGACCTTGAAAAGAAAAGACTGCGTGAGCTAGAGATCTATGTGTATGATCATTTTATCCGCCCACTTGAAGACAATGAAAGCTGAGATATTCTAACAATCTTTGCTTCATCAATGGTATCGAAAAGCTTTAATAACTTTTGGCACCTAGCTAGAGTCATTGCATTAAACTCAATGATTTTATTAGAGTGGTTGCGCCGAATAGCCACACGCCCACCACGCCTTATTTCAACAATTCGATAGTCGACTTTTATCGCAAAAACCCTGCGTACTACATGTTTAAAACCGATCATCCACTGCTCCTGAAAAACATTTAAAATCACTTTTGCCTACACTATTCAACACCCCTGTGGTACATTGAATTGTGTTTTTGGCTAACTAAGCCGATACGCGTTAAATTTACACCAAAAAAGCGCTTTATCATAGAGACATGCGCTTTCATTTTTGTAAGACATCGACCAAAAGGGCAGTCAAATGAACCAGAGCACACATCATCCGTCATCACGAGAGGCAAGGGCTATGCGGCTCAAAAAATTAAGAAAGATGACGCAACTATCCAGGAAGGATTTTTGTGACAAATACAACATGAGTTCTGGCACATTACAAAACTGGGAGACAGCACGATTTGGTGGATTAACAGAGAAAGGTGCCAGATTGATCATCACGTTCTTAAAACAAGAAAATATCATTTGCTCTTTTGAATGGCTGATGTTCCAAGCGGGTCAACCACCCAAACTAACCCACACAAGCCACCCACCATCACAGAACAAGCCCGCTCCCCAAGGCTCCGATATCATTCATGAAATCAACTACTTTTACAAACTACATGCCACCTCTTTTCATACCGTCATCCAAGATGATAGTATGGAGCCCGTTTTTAAGAAAGGGTGGACTGTTTGTGGCGAAAAATATGACAGAAGCGTCTGGTATAAAGTAACCCACCAAGATTGCATTGTCCAACTAACCAATCGTGACCCAATCGTCCGCCATGTTAGACCCACTCAACAGGATACGAGAACACTCGAGCTAATTGCTCTCAACCCATACTCAAACTGTGCATTCAAGCAGGTCATAACCGACCAAATTGATTTCATAGCACCGATTATATGGACACGACACAATTGGCAACCCAACCATGACGTCTAATCACATCAAAGTTGCCACACGCAGTAGTCCACTTGCACTCAAGCAGGTCGATATCTTTATCAGTCAATGTCACCCAATCAACTTCCCATACACGATCGACATCACTCCGATGGAGTCAGACGGTGATTCACCTGAGCACCCCCAAACAACGAAGACACGCTTTGTTAGTGCACTGCAAACTGCCGTTGTCAACCACACAGCAGACGTTGCAGTCCACTCTGCTAAAGACATGTCGTATCACGAGCACGACGATTTGACCATTGCTGCTTTTCTCCCACGAACCCTTGCACATGATGTGATCGTTTCAAACGTTCCGTTGCCGACCAATATGGATCACATCACCCTAGCCACCTCAAGCCCAAGGCGTATCAGCCAACTGCAATACTACACCCCCACCTGGAAGACACAAGCTATCCGTGGTAACTTGCAAACCCGATTAAATAAACTGTCGACTGACTCTGGTTGTGATGGACTTATTCTAGCCCATGCTGGTATCGATAGACTCGGCTGGCAACACATGGTTCGAAAAATCTTACCCATTGAGCAGTATGTACCCGCTCCAGGGCAAGGTGTTATCGCGATCGAGTGCGCTAAACGAGACACCAAACTGTGCCAGGCTCTTGGGAAGCTCAACCATCAAGAAACCCAACACTGTATTGCCATAGAAAGAGCAATGGCCAAGTATTTACAGGCTGACTGTGAGACACCGTTCGGCTGCCATGCTTTCCTAGACCACGGCCAAACGCATCTGGCTCTCTATTGGGAGCATTCACCCGCTGTGATTTTTGTAGATCAAATAGCTTTACCGACACCACACTCGAAACAACTGGTCAAACACATGCTTTCTCAGCTGGCATCCAAAGGGATTAAGCTGTGATAATAGCTGGCATTCATGTGATCCGGCGACTGCTATTTGTCGTGGCTCTCATACTGAACACTCTAATCATACCCGGGGTATTTAACCTCATCAACCTGGTTCCCGTATTGGTGTTTAAAAGAAGTTTTCCAATCGCCTCCAACACATACTACCTTTGGTCTAAAATTAACGCCTGGATCTTGTTTAGGCTACACCCTTGTCAATGGGAACTACCGAATGTCGACAACTATCATCAGCAACACTCTATCATTATCAGCAACCATAAATCCTGGCTTGATATCTTAATTATATCCTCTTTATTACAGCCCAAAATGCCGATTATTTTTTTTGTCATGAAGTCTAGTTTAAAATGGTCTCTGCCAATGATTGGGTTTAGCTCTTATCTCTTCGGCTACCCCATGTTTTCTCGACCGTCATACCAGGCAATTAAACACAATCCGGCACTAGCTCAGGCAGACATCACCGCTCTTAAAGTATCCTTTAATCGCACCAAGCCATATCAGTGTTATTGCTTATTCCCAGAAGGTACCAGAATTAACCGAATAGACCGCGTACTGGGCCCACCAAAATACACAGCGTTGGCAAACCTGATTAACTTAATGCGTCAACAGAACCAACCATTTAACATCATTGATATTGATATCGTCTACCCCAAACATCAAGCCAGCTTATCCGAGTTCATCACCCAATCAACTCGCATGAAAATCCAGCTAACTCAACTGGATTCTTCCTCATTTCCAGATACTCAACGATACGAAACAGATATCGCCAGCCGAGGAAAATTTCAACGTTACTTTAAGCGTTACTGGCAACAGAAAGCACAGAGAATGACTTTGTCATAAAAAACCTCAGCAAAACCTTAGATTCTGGTCTATACTATCAACAAGAAGGAGAATTAGAACATGCACGACATCGACATATCTAACTTAAAGAGTAAAATATTGATTGCCAGCCCGCAAATCCCGGCTAATAGTATTTTTTTTCAAAGTGTTCTCTATATCTACAGACAGACTCAAGAGGCCACGATTGGGGTGATCATCAATCGACCGATTCAAATTAGTGCTAAGGACTTCCTGGTGAGCATAGGTCTTGATAACCGTCTAGGGCAGCATAACCATCAACTTGAAATACTTATTGGTGGGCCTAACGAAAAAGAATCCGGTTTTATCTTATACCAAGACAAAGACACGCTAGATATATCAGTATCGAGTTCTCTGAATATGTTCCAGGATATCGTTGTGGGAAAAGGGCCTGACCGAGCCCAAGTTTTTTTAGGCTATTGTGTCTGGGAGAGTGATGGCCTCCTGGATGAGATCAACCATAACTACTGGTTGATCAGTACGCTAAAAAGCGATATATTATTCGATGTTGAATACTCACAACGCTGGGAAAAGTCTCTTGAAAAACTTGGCATTTCGCCACAGGAAATCACATCCGGTTACAATGGAAACTGCTAATCCTAATCCACTCATTCTATGCTTTGACTATGGCCTCAAGTACATAGGTGTTGCCACTGGTAGAACGGCCTACACGATCACTCAACAGCCGACGCTTAAGCACCCACTATCCAATCAGGAGCTCAATTCCATCCTATCAAAGCACCGTGCGGATAGAATTGCGGTTGGCTATCCATTAAATATGGATGGGTCTCGCCAAACCATGACACAGCATGTTGATGACTTTATTAAAAGGCTCAAGAAACTCCAGTCACAACCCATCGACTTAGTCGATGAGCGACTAACCACATATGAAGCCAAAAGACGCCTAAATCAGCATCAAGGAGACTGGAATAAGGTTAACGCAACCGCAGCCCAAGTCATTCTCGAGCAGTGGTTTTATGAACACTGTTGAAAAAATGTAGGACTGTGTCTATACTAGCCAAGTAGAAAGTGGAGTATTCCGAAATGGTCAAGTCAATACTGGATAAAGGAGCTAGAACAAAATGGAAAACCCAGCCGTTATCTAAGCACATATCAAATATCGATGGACAACCCCACTTAATGCAACAGCGCACGAGGATCGAAACGACGATTACGCGAACTCCTCCTGCTTCTAATGGCAAGCCTCTGTTCGAGGTGCTATATCTCACGCTGAAAGAAAACGACAGTGAAATGGATAAATGGCTTAGGGGTATTGCGGCAGTATTAAACAACCAGTTACCCTTTTACGTGCCCAAATTTGACATCAACCAACCAAGCATGCAGCAAATAGATCTGTTTCGCCGTCTCACGGTAGCCTGGCTAGGTTTTTGTTCTGCCAACCTGAATCGCAGGAGTTTTCCACAACTTACAGATGAGTTGGCTCGACTAGAGCAATTGTGCCATCACATGGTCAACTGGATTACCAGGCACAATAGCCCTGAAGAGACCCAGGCGATCTTCTCGCTTTGGCAAAGAATGATAACCCTAACCGAAAAGCGACATATATCACCCGATATCTTGGTTGATACCCTTGAGCTACACACCATCAAAGCAGACTTTGAGAGCAGGATGTTTATCGGCCTTCCTCAAGCGATAAAGGAGTGGGTTTTTAGTGTTTATCTGTGGTTTTTTCGCAACTCGCCTACCCCAATAGCCAAGATTTTTTCCGAGAGCCGTTACATCAAACTACAAGAACTGATCGATTGTATCAACGCACATAATAACCTACCTGACGAAAATGGCTTAACTGTGGTGCGGTTGTAGCACCACGGTCTACTACTGATTGAATTTAGCTTTTTTTGTGTCGTTTGCGTTCATGTTCTTTTAGGTATCGTTTACGCAGCCGTATATAGTTGGGTGTCACTTCGACTAATTCATCGTCCTCAATGAACTCTAAGGCATACTCGAGGGTTAAATTAATTGGCGGTGTTAATAAAATATTATCATCTTTACCTTCGGCGCGAACATTGGTAAGCTGTTTCGCTCTTTGGACATTAACCACCAGGTCATTACTTCGGGTATGTATTCCAATGACCATCCCCTCATACACGTCTGTCTGAGGTGCAATAAACATCCGCCCTCGACTTTGTAAGTTAAACAGTGCGTATGCCATGGCAGTACCAGAAGCATTGGCAATCAGGACGCCTTGGGGTCTAGGGGCAAGAGACACCGGCAACTTCGGTGCATATTCAAAAAAAACATGTGACATAATCCCAGACCCTGACGTCATGGTTAAAAACTGGCTATAAAAGCCAATTAATGCCCGGGTTGCAATAATAAAGTGTAAGGTGACCCGATCCTCATGTAATGTCATGTTCTCCAGGGTGGCTTTTCTTAAGCCTAGCGCTTCCATCACAGAGCCCTGATGTTGTGTCTCAATATCTAAAACCAACTGTTCAAAAGGCTCACAGACTTGTCCATCTATTTGTCGTTCAATAACCTCAGGCCTTGACACGGCCAACTCGTATCCTTCTCTTCTCATATTTTCTATGAGAATGGCCAAATGGAGTTCACCTCGACCTGATACTTTAAATTTGTCAGCATCAGGCATCTGCTGCACCCTCAGTGCAACATTATGAATGCACTCTCTCTCCAGTCGATCCTTAATTTGGCGGCTGGTTAGAAACTTGCCATCTTTACCGGAGAACGGTGAGTTGTTGACGCAAAACAACATGTGAATGGTTGGCTCATCGACAGAAAGCTGGGGCATTGTTTCCGGCGAGTCAATGTGACAGAGGACTTCTGATATCTTTGGGTAATCAACCCCTGTTATGCAAACAATATCACCAGCTTCAGCTTGGTCACAAAGCTGACGGTCAAGCCCCATGTGAGTGTAAATCTGTTGTACTTTTGCTTTACGAGAACTACCATCGGGGTGTAGTACAACGACCGGCATATTCGTTTGAACAGACCCGCGCTGTATTCTGCCAATAGAAATAGCTCCGACATAACTGTTATAGTCTATTGCAGAGACTTGCATTTGAAACGGGCCAGTCTTATCGACTTGGGGAGCCGGAACGTGGTCAACGACTAAATCTAATAAGGGCGATAAATTGTCATTCGGCTGCTTAAGGTCAAGGGTCGCAAAGCCTTGGAGGGCAGAGGTGTAGACAATCGGGAAGTCTAACTGTTCATCGTTTGCATCTAGACTAACAAACAAGTCAAAAACCTGATCGACGGCCCAGTCTGGACGCGCACCCGGTCGATCGACTTTATTCACCACCACAATTGGGCAGAGATTGTTAGCAAACGCTTTTTGTGTGACGAAGCGAGTCTGAGGCATAGGGCCATCAACGGCATCAACTAAGAGCAAGACTGCATCAACCATAGAGAGAATTCGCTCAACTTCACCACCAAAATCAGCATGACCAGGCGTATCTACAATATTAATTCGGTGTTGTTTCCACTTAATTGCTGTGACTTTGGATAAAATGGTAATGCCCCGCTCTTTCTCGAGCTGGTTGGAATCCATCATTCGTTCAGTTGCGTCAGTGCTGCAGAGAGTCCCACTTTGTTTCAACAACCCATCGACGAGTGTTGTTTTGCCATGGTCAACGTGCGCAATGATGGCTATATTTCTTAATTCTGTCATGGGTTTAGCTTCCGGTTGAACGTAGTAAATATCAACACAGCATAAAACGAAAAACGCTCCGTGTCAACCTCTAGGTTTAAGCTTATTGCCACACACTTTTTCATGAGAACTGTCACATTGATCGTTAGGCTTAACATCAAAAAAACCGCTTACGCGTTGGGCCCCGCTCGCGTGGTTGATACCCATCACTTGTTGCGTAAAATATTTATCCTTTTCTAAGTCTGGTGAAGCATACTCTATTGCTGTCGGATTGATTTTGATCACCTCTAACATAAAATCTTGATTATTTGTTAAGTCTGGTGAAGCATAGTCGAGTGCCTTGACATTTTGTTTTACAGCGATTTTAACTGTTCTAGGGTCTTTTTTCAATCGACTGGAAGCCCAAAAGAGAGCTAAGCCATTGTGACTGACAGAATCTCTAACGCCTTCGGTATCGTCGCCCAACTTGTCAAGTAGAGGTTTTATCTTTTTTTCACCATGACGCACCACCAGTTCACCATCATTCTCACATAAAATGTCCATCAGGCAGAAAGACTGTTGCACCATCTGTACCAAGTCTATATTCTTCTTCTTGAATAGCCTGTATTGGAGTGAGGTAAATGTATTATGTTTTTTGCTGGCCTCATAATCCACACAGTGACTTAAAGTGGTCAGGCGCCATCTATATAATGGCGCTGCATAACTGCTGACAACATCAATTCCATCTATACCAGCGACTTGATCAGGATTGTACCGAAGATATCGAAGAGTTTTACCTTTGTCACAGCCAGGTTGTAGTTTATTTATCAGTTTTTTGGCATCGTACTCACACCGAATTAATCGAAGCCATTGGTATCTTAATGCCACATCATCATGGTATTGCTCTGATAGCGAGATCAGGTCGGCTAATGGTAGTTCTTGTTTTACTTGCTTATAAAAGTCATCACGGAGCTGATCGTGCTTATCTTGATGTTTTTTCTTTGGGTCATCAGGCATATTTATTACTTATTATTATTTGTTCTCATTATTATTATAGCACATCT
>DLBP01000003.1:0-17633 GCA_002480165.1 Proteobacteria bacterium UBA7821
TTGATGTCGCCCATCCAAGTGCCAATCAATCCGGCTCTGGTTGATGGTCTCACCAATTAATGGTGAATGGGTTATTGACATTTTTTGTTTTATTTAATATAATATCAGGTATTTACAAGGAGAAATATAATGGAATCAGACCAACCAGGTCGTAAGCTAGCGTTAGAACAGCTTGACGATAAATCTACATGGGACTCGTTTGCAACAATTGGTAGCAAAAGCATCGGTGAGTATGTTGATTTGATAGTTGATGCAGTGGATTGGAATGAAGCGGATACAAGTATACAATACAATGACTTGACACAGTTTGTCCTCACATACATACGATCAAATGATCGTGACAATAGACTGAGATCTGCACAGGTAAACCTGGGTTGTCCAGCTGAGAGTTTTAGTGAACATGAACTTGTTGATTTAGCCAACTGGTTGTTGGCAAGTGATTTAAATTTCTGGCTTCCTTGTCTAATCGACCTCAAAATTAATAATGCTGACATTGGTTTAGCACAACTGTCTGAATTTGTTAGAATAATACAAGAAGGGGCGAAAGGACCTGGTGTGTGTGATCACTTGAAATTAGATTTAGCCTATAACAATAGAGGGTATCGAACTGAAGATGATGACTATTTTGGCTGTATAGCAACTTTATTGTCGGATAGATCGATGTTGCCAGCTAATCAATCGTTGACATTAAATCTTTCAAACAGCAGTTTGCGTAATGATAACTTGACTCAAATAATGGAGTCAGTAGTTGGCATGTATGAACAAGATGGACATGACCCATTAGAACTTCATTTGATCTTGGCTGATAACCAGATTGATCATCGTGCTGTCATCAACCTATTTAATCTATTGGAAATTAGTGATCGGCTTAGGAATATTTCACTCGATTTATCCAACGAGTTCGAGAATGGCAATATTCTTGACAAATCTGCTATTGCTGCGAGACAACTAGTTAATTTGTTTTCTAATGTTAAACAACTTCCAGTCGGTTTTTCTCTGGATATTCGTCAGTGCTTTTCAGATGAGACAAGGCATAATGAGATTATTAATGCGATATTGGGTAATCAGACATTAATGAATCAGGTGACTGCTTATCGTGTTGAGATCAAGGACGAGATAATTCTTTCCCGGCTTATCTGGATGGACAGGCAGAGATTGAGTGCTTTTGGGCAAAATACCAAGCTTCCAGTTGGGGTTTTTTGTGATATCGCTCGTTTTTTAACTCATGTTGAAACGGATTCAAAAGCAACAAGTTCCAGGGATTACACTGAGAATAATAGGTCGGTTTGTATCCGATATGCTTTGCGAGAAGAGATGAAATTCATCACTTATGTTCAACAATCCAGCCATGACGTGGCGATGAATAGAGAGGGAATTCTGCGAGAACTCAAGGGTTTTCGCAACCAACCAATACAGAGTTCTACTATCAGAGAACTGGTGAACCGTGACGGATCGAGCCAGCTTGGACAATTAGCAAGCAGCTTCTTCTCTAGGGCTGATCAGAGTCATAACGAGGGTCGTGGCTCTCAAAAACAATTGAAAATGTAAGTCATGGTGTTGGAATGGATTAAAACATGAGTGCCTGTCGAAATATATGACCGATAGCAATGTGGTGTCACTGGACAGGCAACCGAGTCAGTAGTCGATTTCTATTCTAGATCATCTCTCTCGGTGAAAACTTGTGCCATAATCATTCAAATCCGTCGTGATTTTACCTATTGCACGGTTATGGGAGTGACAAAAGCGGTATTAAATAGACTGTTTGGCGTAAAAATGCTGCTAAAAGTAACTGCCAATTCAATTTTTGTTAAAAAAAATGACAATTACTTGACATTAAATTAGATATACAGGTATAAATATGTTACGTTATAAATCAATGGTTATGTCAAACGAAAGAGAGGTGTATATAATGAGTGCGGAAAGCAAAAGCAAAAAAGATTTGGTAGCGGACGTTAGTTCATCAACAGGCTTGTCTAAAGCAGACGTTCAGAAGGTCATTGACCAAGCATTTAGTGTCATAGTAGAGTGGGTGAAATCAGGTCACATAGTCAATATGGTCAATTTCATTAAACTCTCTAAGAAAAGAAGAGAAGCCCGCGTTGGAAGAAACCCACGTGATGGATCTGAATTGCACATTCCTGCCTCATGGGTTGTGTCCTTTTCAGCTGGCAAAGCATTTAAGGATGCTGTAAAAGAGAGTTAAAGACCAAGTATTCTGTTGATTGTTGTCAATCAACATGATATATTGGGTGCTTAGCTCAGCTGGTAGAGCGTCGCCCTTACAAGGCGAATGTCGGGGGTTCAAATCCCTCAGCACCCAGTTAAATCAGGGGTGGTAGTTCAGATTGGTTAGAATACCGGCCTGTCACGTCGGTGGTCGCGGGTTCGAGCCCCGTCCACCCCGATTAATTTCAAACAAGGCAACACACATTGTCACTACAACGCTTTAAGAAAAACTTATCAACAAGAGCCATGTACTTCATTGTTGGGCTCATTGCAGTTGCGATAGCCACTTGGGGTTTTTCCTTTGTCCTGTCACAGACCCAATCCAATCCCAAAGTCCTCGATGTCGGCGGACGATCAATCGACCGAAAACAACTAGACCGTTTTGTACAATTCAACAAATATCAACTTTTCATTAGACAACAGCCAATTCCAATGACACTCGAACTGGTAGCCACAGCTAAACAAGACTTGATACAGCTCTACGCGCTACTAGGTGCTACCGCTGAAATGGGCTTAACTGTTCCCACTGGTATCATCCGATCATCGCTACAGTACCTACCAGCATTCCGTGAACAAGGCCAGTTCAGCCCAGAACGATTCCAACAGTTTATGACTGGAGCAGGGCTGGATCTTGAGGATCTCTATGACACCATCCGAGAGCAACTGGTGACCAATTGGAGTCTCGCGGCAATTACCTCTACCCAGTTGATTCCTGATTCGCTGACACAGCTCTACCTTAATTACCAATCACAACAAAGGGCTTTTTCATACATCACTGTCCCAATAACATCATCGGTTGTCTCCGTCGAGCAACACGACCTGAAACGCCTCTATGACGATAACCCGTCAAATTACCTGGGGCCAAAACGTTACCCAATTCGATTTATCACATTAACTCAAGACGACTACACAGCACGTGTCGCG
This sequence comes from Proteobacteria bacterium UBA7821, assembly GCA_002480165.1. Lineage (GTDB taxonomy): Bacteria > Pseudomonadota > Gammaproteobacteria > Comchoanobacterales > Comchoanobacteraceae > UBA6594. The sequence goes on from DLBP01000003.1 coordinate 3,151, forward strand.
CCAACAACACGCCAGCTAAAAGAGTTTTACGTTGTTCAATCTGAGTCAATCTCATTGCCCCTAAGCTTTAAGTTTGAATCCGTTGATTTCGTCTGGTCGCCAGGTGCGACTCTCAGTGATTCAGATCTAACAGAACTCGACCGCATGTTTGCCGCAGACAACTCAGAACTCGATCGCCTGCTGCCACAAGTCAGAGCCGGTTATCAAGTGATTTTCAACCCAAGTGAGTGGTACAACGAAAACGAGCTGTCTACTGACCTGTTGCAGCACTATTGGGAGTATACCGATGATGACAATAATCAGTTTGTTGAGCACAGTGACTTCAATGTGCGTTTATGGAAACGCACTGGAGTAGGGCGAGACGGATTACCCAGCTTTCGCTCACTATTGCCGCTTCTCACTCAGCAGTGGCAGGAAGCTAAAACACGAGATTTGTTCGTAGCAGCGTTGACCACCATCAATGCCATCACACCCACCACCAGCCTTGATACGCTAGCAAGTATGCTTGATCAGTCAATACACTCTGACAATTACCCAAATACTGACTTCAACGATCAAGCGGTTGATGAGGCTATACGGCACTACATCGATAGCGCATCTGATGAGGTATCGGGATTGCATGTGACCGAGTATGGACCAGATCAATGGTTGTTACTTGAGGTCGGTGATGGCGTTGAACCCGTCGTGCTACCATTTGAGCAAGTTCGAAGTCAGCTACACATCGACTGGCTCACGCACAATATTGATCAGTGGGCCAATAGCTCGCAGATAGACGCATTACTTAAACACCACCCAAAACAGTCCATTGAAGGCGTTTATCGAACCACGCGAGCAACCACTTCGGTACCACAGTTACTAATCGATGCAGTCTTTGCCAGTGATGTTGACCAACAATGGCGCGTTGTGAATGATGACAGGCAGCTGTTTCTCTACCAGGTTCACACAGCCAACACCAGCCAAGATGAGTCGATTGTAAGCCAAGATTCGAATCGATTAGACGGAATGATTTCTGGGCTAGAGTTCAAGGCTTTTATTGATGCCCTTATTGATTCGGTTTATGTTTATGATGTTGCCGAAAAACAGGTTATCAATGAAGGAACCTAAAGACATTAAGTACCACACATCTGGTCAAAGACGAGCCATTATATTCGTCAACCATGGTACTCCAGATGCACCCAGTTATTTTGCAGTTCAGCGCTATTTGAGAGAGTTTTTATCTGATCCAAAAGTCGTTAAGTTACCTAGATGTTTGTGGTTGCCAATTCTCTATGGCTTTATATTGCCCTTCAGGCCATTCTCATCTGCTGTTAAGTATCAGCGCATTTGGACGGCAGATGGATCACCGTTTCAATTGTACCACCAATCGTTGACCAAACACATGTCACGTTTGCTCAATTTGCTTGATGATAACCAATATATTGTTCGCTATGCTATGCGCTATGGTAATCCGAGTCTCACCGATGTGATTGACTCACTCTCCGCTGAAGCCGTTCATTCCATTGATGTCTTGCCGCTGTTTCCGCAGTATGCTGAGAGTATGACAGGTTCAATATTCAAGAAGATCACAGAGACATTGTCAGCGTGGCCTTACATACCAGAATTTAATATCAAGCTGTCATACCACGATAATCACCACTACATCGATGAGATTGCTAAATCAATTGAAACATACTGGCAGCAGGCCAAACAGAGAAACCGATTGGTTATTTCATTTCATTCTTTGCCACAGAAGACATTAAAAAATGGGGATCCATACTATTGTTTGTGCCAAAAAACAGGCCGTTTAATCGCCGAGAAGCTCGGGCTTGATAAAAGTGAGTATGACATCTGTTACCAGTCTCGCTTTGGTCGGGAGCCATGGCTACAGCCGTATACACAAGATGTATTGTTGTCGCTTGCTGAGAACGGGCATCAGGAAATTGATGTCGTATGCCCTGGGTTTTCAATGGACTGCTTAGAGACGATCGATGAAGTGGCTTATGAATTTCAGGAATTGGTAGAAGAACAATCTACATGCCAATTGAACTACATTCCTTGTTTGAATGACTCAGATGCTGCGTTGCGTCTTTATGGTCATTTGTTGGGCTTTCATTCGCTAACTAAGTAGGGCGGCTAAGTCATAGATCGCAATCTGGATCGCTAAAAAGATAATCGCTATGGTGCCAATCTCTAATAGCAAATTTTGAAATCGGATTGAAAACTTTTTTCGACCTACCAGTCGTTCGATCGTCGCCAGTAGAATTAAACTGCCATCTAAGCATGGGATGGGTAACATATTAAAGTAAAACAGCGCAATGTTTAGCATGCCGATTAGGTAGAGTAAGTCACCACTGAATTCATTAAAATTGTTGTAAAATAGATTGATGATCCCAATGGGACCCATGAAGATACTGATCGGTAATTGACCGGTGATCAGTTTTGAAATGACGATGCTGTTAAAATAGATATAGTCGAGGGACTCTTCTATACTTTTAAGTGCCGAGTCTGCGAAGTTGAGCTGTTCTAGGCTGAACATTGATTCGTTAATCATCGGCGTGATCCCGATAAACCCCTGTGAGTGATTGTCTGCAACTGAGACCGAATAAACCCGTGTTGCTTCGTCTCGAGTTAATTCAATGGTGAGCGTTTGGTTGGGGCTGGCTTGGATGACGCTGAGGATTTCATCCCAAGTAAACAAGGGTTGATTATTAATCCTCACAATTGTATCGCCTGGCTGTAGCCCCGCTTCAGCGGCAGGTGAGTCGGCAATGACTGATGAGATTTGTTTGGTGTAAGCAGGGTTGTTGATCCCCAGTGCACTCATTAAGTTTTTGTTGGGGCCTGATAGAGCAATGTTAGATAGATCAACCGAATGTTCAGTTGATGCCTGCGTTGTCAATACGACGGGTTGATCATCACCAATATGGATAATTAGCTGAGACACCAATTGGTTTAATGTCGATATTTGCTTACCATTGACTTGAGTGATCCGATCATTACTCCGAATACCGGCTTGATGTAGTGGCGAGTTAAGCGTGGTCTGTTGAATCACAGGTTCGAATACAGTAACCCCAATCTGAAAACTCAGGAACAATAGGGCAATGCCAACACAAGCATTAACCATGGGGCCCGCTAGGAGAATGAGGCATTTAGTCGACCAACTGGCATTGAGATAATTGTCATCGTCATCGTTACCTAGCTGTGTCTTGAGACTGACGTAGCCGCCCAGCGGGATTAGATTGATCCGAAATAGTGTGCTGTCCAATTGTTTTGAGTAAAGGGTTCGGCCAAGCCCAACTGCAAATATCTCGGTCTTAATGCCAAATTGCTTCGCAACCAGGTAATGGCCTAGCTCATGAATTAGGATGATCAAGTTGAGGCCTAGGACCATCAGTAAATAAAATAGCATGATTTTCTCCAGTGCTTAGATTATAACACTTTTTTGTGATATTATCACAATTATTGACAACGAAACCAATGCTATGTTTAAAACGTATCACAACATTTTAGTCACTGGCGTGACACATGAAGGCCAAGGAATCGCTCACATCAACGATCGAGTCTGTTTTATACAGGGTGCGCTTTTGGGTGAAAGGCTTGATATTCAAGTGATCAAAAAGAAAAAGGGCTCTTGGTTTGCCGTGGTCACTAACGTGCTATCATCCTCACCCAAGCGAATAGAGCCACAGTGCGAGGTTTATGATGTGTGCGGTGGCTGTGGACTGCAGCATATGTCGACAGAGACACAAATTGATATCAAACAGCAAGCGCTGATTCAACAAATGCAACATCAGCTTGGTTACATTCCTGAGCAAGTCGATGATGCCATTCAACTATCTCCATGGGCTTACCGCAGAAAAGCACGTTTGTCTGTGCGCTATGTTGCCAAAAAAGACTCGGTGTTGATTGGTTTCAGGGAGCGCAGTACACATTGGGTCGTTAATACCAAACAATGTCATATTTTGTCTAAACAAGTCAACCAGTGCCTTCAAAGGCTTGCCATTATTTTACATGGGTTTTCGACTCGGACAGTGATCGCGCAAGTGGAACTTGCGGTTGCTGATAACGTCACTTGCTTAGTCCTTCGTCATCTAGAAGCGCTCATGGCTATCGAGCAAGAACAGCTCAAAGCATTCGCCCGCACAGAAGGTATTTGGTTAATGACACAGTCAAAAAAGCCATATGACTTAGTTAAGTTGTGGCCAGAAGACCATCAGTACTATCTATCGTATCAGTTAACCACACAAGGGTTAACCTTTGATTTTCACCCAGCTGACTTTATTCAAGTGAATGGTCCGGTTAATCAAGCGTGTGTTGATAAAATGCTGTCATGGTGTGCATTAGATGGAACTGAGCGCGTGCTAGACTTATTTTGTGGCTTAGGTAATTTCACACTGCCATTGGCACAACAAGCACGTTGGGTTGATGGCTATGAACTGTCAGAAGAAATGGTTGTTCGGGCCAGTAGCAATGCTAAGAAAAATAATGTATCGAATGTTGATTTTTTTGCTACCGATTTATCTGCGATACAAACCGGTCAGTGGCTGATGGGTCATCACTACGATTTGGTTGTTTTGGACCCACCTCGCTGTGGTGCGAAAGAGGTCGTTGAGTCCATTAAATCACACATTCGGCCTCGCCGAATTGTGTATATTTCTTGTCATTGGCCGACGATGGTTCGCGATTGCGATTTATTAGCAGACCACTATACAGTGGTCAAGTTAGTGACCATGGACATGTTCCCACAAACGTATCACATCGAGGTGATGGCCCTTTTGGAGTTGCGTACCAATGACTAGTCGTGATGATGCCACAGAAGTAACGATAGAGGGCTCGATAGAAAGAGTCACATTCCACAATCCACAGACTGGCTTTTGTGTCCTAAAAGTCAAATCTGGTGAAGAACTTCACACCATTGTTGGTCAGTGTTCGTGTGTAACAGAAGGTGAAAACATTTCAGCTGGTGGGAGCTGGGTGATGAATGAGCATTATGGCTTACAATTGAAAGCAGAGCAGATTGTGCTCGCTCCACCTCAGTCAGAATCTGCCATTGAAAAATATCTTGCTTCAGGCGCGATTAAGGGTGTTGGTGTCCACTTTGCTAGACGGTTAATCAGCCAATTTGGCGCTGATGTGATTGATATCATCGAGAACCATCCAGAGCGTTTATTAGAAATGGAAGGGATTGGTCGGGGACGTATGCAGCGCATACGCAACGCATGGCTGTCACAATCTGCGACGAGAAATGTCATGATTTTCCTACACGAACATGGGTTTGGTAGTCACAGAGCCTCAAAAATCATCAAGTGTTATGGGATTGACGCCATCGCTAGAATCAAAGCAAATCCCTATTGCTTGACTGAGGATATTAGCGGTATTGGTTTTAAAAGTGCCGATGCTATGGCTATGAATATGGGCATGGCTGCTGATTCGCCTCAGCGCCTGGCCGCAGCCAGTCAGTTTGTTTTATCACAGAATATGGCCTCTGGTCATACCATGATATTACGCGATCAACTGGTGAGTGGTACAGCTGAGTTACTAGCCATTGACCCTCAGTGCGTCGACGAGGCAGTTAGGCAAAACATCATTGAGGGTAAATTTGCATCGTATCAGAAAAATGATCAGGACTTTGTTTGTAACCCACAACTGGCAGAGGCTGAGAACCAAATTGTATCGGATTTAAAACGATTACAAGGCGGACAGCCACGGTGGCAGACGCGAGTGCATCAGCTTGACTCACAACAGGTGAAGCACTACAGCGGTCACATTGAGCTATCTGATTCTCAGATAAGTGCATTAAATCATTTGTTGTCACATCCAATAGTTATTTTAACCGGTGGGCCGGGTGTGGGTAAGACAACATTAATCAATACATATTTAGCTGCAGCCAAGTCATTTGGTGCTTACATTCAGCTGTGTGCTCCAACTGGACGGGCAGCAAAACGGCTTACTGAGGCGACTCGCTCTGAAGCAAAAACAATTCATCGGTTACTCGAGTATTCGCCGGTTGATCGGTGTTTTAAACACAATACAGATAACCCCATCGCATTGGGTGGATTAGTCGTCGATGAGGCCTCCATGCTAGATACGATGTTATTTAGTCAACTACTACAAGCGCTACCAACAGATGCCTCGCTGATATTAGTGGGTGATGTCGATCAATTGCCGTCAGTTGGTCCTGGTATGATCTTGATGGATCTTATCCAGTCAGAGTTGTGTCGTGTTGTTCGATTAGAACAGGTTTATCGACAGGCTCAGTCGTCCTTGATTATTGAAAATGCTCATCGGATTAATCGTGGTCTTAAGCCGATTACAAATAGCACACGTGACTCTGATTTTTTCTTCATCTCCGAGTCTGATGCGCCTGCGATTATCGATAAGGTTGCTTATATGATTTTAAACCGCATTCCCAACCGATATGGGTTGGATGCCAAACAAGACGTGCAAATCTTAACACCCATGAATCGCGGTCCACTGGGTGCGGAAACCATATCGAACTATCTACAAGAGCAATTCAGACCTTCGGACTCATATCTAGAATCAGCGAGTCATCGGTTTTTTCTAGGAGATAAAGTCATTCAGGTGGTTAATAATTATGATAAAGAGGTGTTCAATGGCGATATTGGTTTTATTGAGGAGATTGATCACGACAACGATACACTCACAGTTTCTTATGATGGTAAACAGGTTGAGTACCCTCAAGAGAACTTTGATGAGCTCAAATTGGCGTATGCCATCACCATTCATAAAAGCCAAGGGTCTGAATATCCGGTTGTGATTATTCCTCTAACAATGTCACATTACATGATGTTGGAGAGGAACCTAGTGTATACAGCTTTGACTCGAGCCAAAAAAATAGCCATCTTTATTGGCGAAAAAAAATCCATTATGATGGCAGTTAACCGCTCTGATTCAACTCAACGAATAACTCGGTTACGCCATGCTTTACATGAGTTGGTCTAATAATCGGTTTTAGCTAGTTGCGCAAATTCATTAAGTGGTCTATACCTACATTAGCAAATGGAGTTGCCTATGTTTTGTCAAAGTCTTGAAGTTACCTTACACCTTGTTTTCACACGAGCCAAAGAGCACAATCACCAAACGATCACAGTGGAGCATTTATTATTGTCGTTGTTAGATAATGTTGATGCAGTTGAAGTATTGAAGTTGTGCAATACTGATATTGAACGATTGAAAAAGCAGATTATCCAATATCTATCCAATCATTGTGATAATTGTGATGATAATCATAACACTCAGACAAAGCCAAGTTTAGGCTTTCAACGGGTGTTACAACGCGCTTTATTTCAAGTTCAGGCTTCTGGTAAGTCAGAAGTCACCGGTGCGAACGTGTTATTAGCTCTGTACAGTGAATACGGTAGCCATGCGGTTAGGTTCTTGACACAAGAGGGTGTGACACGCCTGGATATACTCGGTGTTATTGGTAATCAATTTGATGCTATGGATGGTTTTCAGCCGCAAGACACCTCATTATTTCAGGATAATATGAGTGAAGAAAGTTTGATGGAGCCTGTGTTAGAGGAGTCTTCCATTGAAAAGTATGCTGTTAACCTTAATCAAAGAGCAAAAGATGGTAAGATTGATAACATTATTGGGCGACAAGAAGAGCTCACTAGAATCACACAGATTTTATGTAGAAAGAAAAAAAACAATCCAATGTTGTTAGGCGAGCCTGGGGTTGGTAAAACAGCTTTGGCCGAAGAATTATCACTAAGAATTGTTAGTGGTAATGTGCCAAAGCCTTTATTGGGATCAACGGTTTACAGTCTTGATATTGCATTATTGCTAGCAGGAACCAAATACCGGGGGGATTTTGAAAAGCGGTTTAAAAATGTCCTGGCCAAGTTGAAGAAAATGAATAAAGTCATTTTATTCATTGATGAAATTCATACCATCATAGGGGCAGGGTCTGCATCAGGTGGTAATTTAGACGCAGCTAATATGTTGAAGCCTATTTTAACAACGGGTGAAATTCGTTGTGTTGGTGCGACAACTTATAAAGAGTATCGCAATGTTTTTTCAAAAGATGATGCGTTGAGTCGACGGTTTTTACCGGTTGATATTGAGGAGCCTACCAAAGACCAGGCTCTGAAAATCGCAAGAGGACTCAAGGATAACTATGAAAAGTATCACAATGTACGTTACACTGATGCGGCCATCTTTCGATCAGTCGAACTGTGTGATAAATATTTATGCGATCGAAAAATGCCAGATAAATTGATTGACATTATTGATGAATCCGCAACTGTTTTGTTATTTGGTCGACAGCCCAATCGGTCTGTGGTGGGTATCAATGATGTTGAAAAAATTGTAGCCAGTATGTGTCATTTACCGCTGGAACAAATCCAATCAGATCGCCGACGTAAAAAAGATTGTTCGGATATCTATACAGATTTATCAACGCGTATTTTTGGGCAGGATGAAGTTGTCAGGACAGTTACCGATATGATCGAGCTAAACCGTGCTGGCTTATCCCGTGATGCTGGCCCGGTTGCTTCATTTTTGTTCAATGGTCCAACTGGGGTGGGTAAAACTGAATTATGCAATGTATTGTCTCAGTCACTTGGGCTGAAACTATTGAGGTTTGATATGTCTGAGTATTTAGAGCAACACTCGATATCTCGTCTTATCGGCTCACCACCAGGCTATGTTGGTTACGAACAAAATGGCCAATTGACTGAATCGGTTAAAAATCATCCATACAGCCTTGTGTTGTTTGATGAGATTGAAAAAAGTGATCCGGCAATTAGAAATATTTTATTACAAATCATGGATTATGGATTTTTAACGGACTCAATGTCGAGAAAAATCGATTTTAGAAACACGGTCATTGTGATGACGAGTAATGTGGGTGCTCGATCTGCTGAAAAAAACACGATTGGATTCTCGAACGAATGCCCAGTTAAGTCGATGACAGATATAAGCATACAAAAAGCGTTTTCACCAGAATTTCGCAATCGTTTAGACGCTGTATTAACCTTTAACAAGTTAGCGGGTGTTGTGGTTAAACAGATCGCTCAGAAGTTTCTTGATGAAGTCATCCATAAATTGAAAAGACGCAACATAGAGCTATCAATTTCTAAAGCTGCTATGGTGTGGATCTGTAATCATGGTTATGATGAAAAATTAGGTGCTCGTCCAATGCAGCGTGTTATCCAGCGGTCTATTAGCCAGCCAGTTGCTAAGATTATTTTAGACGATCGACTAAAGGGTAATAGACGAATCACGGTGTCTGTGTCAGGTGATCAATTGGTACTGAGGTAGGTTGTTGTTATCGACCTTTTTCTCGCTTTATAATTCGCCCTTTCTCTAAGTCATAGGGCGTTATCTGAACGGTTACTTCGTCGCCAACCACTATCTTGATAAAATATTTCCTCATTTTTCCAGAGATGTGCGCGAGAATCTGGTGACCGTTTTCTAACTTAACTTTGAAGTAAGTGTTGGGTAAGGCTTCAGTAACAGTCCCTTTCATCTCTATAAAATCACTTTTTGACATCTATCATCCAAATAAAAAAACATCTAATGATAACATTCAGCTGATGTCAATGCAAGTTGTAAAGTGTTTTTATTGAGTGCCTTGGTCTATTCCCATTAAGGCTTCGCTACACTTGGTAATGAACTCATTTGATTCGTCGATAAAAAAGTCGAGTTTCTCTTGTAATTGCTCACTGTTTTTTATACCATCCATCGCGCTAGTGTCAGTTGATTCTATGATTTTGTGTGACGCTTTGTATAAGTCAATGTCGTACCCAATATCTAAATATTTCCCTTTTTTATTCGCTTTTTTGATGATCTCTTTGGTTTTCTTCTGGTTAGATGACACTCTGCTATCCAATTGACTGTGGGCGGTTAGCACAGCTGCTACAAATACGTTCTTTGCAAATATGCTGAGTGATGTTTGGCTAACATCTAATGCCAGTATGGTGTAGTCAATATTGATGTATTTTAAATGGTCGATTAAGCTATCATAGTTATAGCAAGATAGCGCCATATTAACTTGATCTTTTTGTAAATCAGATAATTGATCATTTAAACCAGATTCAACCAGATACTCATCTAGTTTAGAAGATAATTGTGTGTCATAGGCATCTTTGACTTTTAAGAATAGTTCAGATGTCTTTTCGATATAGACACTAACTGTCTGCGATAATGCGTCTGATCGACTTGCTAAATGATTAATGTCATCTTCAAATTGACAGAGTTTCTTACTTAATTCTTTGCCTTTTTTAGTTGTGCTAGTCCCTAATTTTGCAACTTTTTGAGAATCATTGAACGTATTACTATATCGCTGGGTTAGTTTGTTGATGTTGTTGATTAGATTATCTGATCTTTGCCGCATAGCAGCATTGGCTTCGATTAAGTTGAATACTTTCTTAAGATACAGATTATACAGACCAGTTCTGTAGAATGAATCTAGACTGTTTCTATCTTGTTTTATGATCATGTCTCTGATTTCACTAGGCATCGATGAGCTGAACAGCTTTAAGTTTATTAAATCAATTGAACTTTCCATAGGTACACTCCGTGAGTTATAATAATGATATAGTATATAATTGTTCATTTGTCTCATTTTAATGACAGATTTGTATTAATTAGGAGATAGATTTAATGAACCCGATAATATATAACAGTCGCTGGTCAACCTCGATCTGGTTATCCTTAAAGTCAAAGCGAATGGTATCATTTGGTCCAGGCGATGCGTGGGTCTTTTTTGACATTAATTGGGTCAGTAGTTTTTTTTGATCAAACGCATGATTTAGACTCAAGTGTAGTGTGATTTTCTCATCTGTTCCAGTAATTTTCGTAATCCCTGTTTGGCTGGCAAGGCATTTCAGTTTAGTTAGGAATATGAGCTGCTGTACGTTATTTGATGTTGTGCCATATCGATCATTTAATTCCTCATGGATTAAATCGATGGTATCAAAACTATTGGCTGATGATAAGCGTTTGTAAAAGCTGAGCCGTTGGCTAACATCTTCAATATAACTGTCTTCAATGTAGGCGTTAGTCGATACTTGGCAGTGACAGTGTTCAATGGGTGATTCATCATGGGTTGTGGGGTCGAGTGTTTTGCATGCTTTTTGAAGCATGTCTGTGTATAAGTGGAACCCAATTTGATTCATTGATCCACTCTGTTCTGTGCCAAGTACATTGCCAGCACCTCGAATTTCTAAGTCACGAAGCGCTAGTTGAAAGGAGGTCCCAAGATCCTTACATTGAACAATCGATGCAAGTCTTTTTTCAGCTTCTGCAGTGATATCACCCGTTTCCGGGTTCAGTAAGTAAGCATATCCTTGTTGGGATGATCGCCCAACTCGACCTCTTAGTTGGTGTAGTTGAGCCAGTCCAAACTTATCCGAACGTTCGATAATGATGGTGTTTGCATTAGATATATCAATGCCTGACTCGATAACCGTTGAACAGACAATCATATCCAGATGATGGTTATAGAAATTGTGCATGGTATGCTCTAATTCACGTTTATTGAGCTGGGCGTGAGCGATACCGATGCGTAATGTGGGGTGTCGACTGCTGATATCCCGATGACGGTACTGAATGCGGTCAACATCGTTGTAGACGTAATAAATTTGTCCACCTCGCTTTATTTCTCGTTGGATGGCATCATCGATTGTTTTCTCGTTGTAACGGCAGGCTGTCGTGATAATGGGTATCCGTGAGTCGGGTGCCGTGGTCATTAATGACAAGTCATGAAGGTATGACATGGCAAAATTAAGTGTCCTTGGGATGGGGGTTGCACTCATCATTAAATAATGGCAACCTTTTTTGAATTGTTTTATTTTCTCTTTTTGCTTGACTCCAAAACGATGTTCTTCGTCGACAATAATCAGTCCAATAGTCGCATTTATGTTAGCTATAGACAGGATTGAGTGTGTGCCAACTAGGATGTGAATGCTTTGGTTGTTGTACGCATCGATGATGGTGTTTTTCTCCTTTTTGCTCGTTGATCCATCGATACAAGCCAGTTTAATTTGGTGAGAGTCAAAACGTTTGGTGAAGTTTTGATAGTGTTGTTTAGCCAGTATGGTGGTGGGCACGAGAACCACCACTTGATAATGGTTGGTGACAACTTGAAAGCATGCTCTCATGGCAACTTCTGTTTTCCCAAAACTAACGTCGGCACATAGGAGTCTTTCCATCGGTTTTTCTTCGCATAAGTCCTTTGCGATTTCTGCAGATGCCCTGAGCTGGTCTGGTGTTTCATCAAAAGGGAACTCATTGCAAAACTGGGTATAGGCCTCTGTCATGAGGACACAAGAATTGGTTTTATACAGGGATCGTTCTGCTTGAGACTTAAGAATCTCAGCTGCATAATCTTCTGTTATTTTCTTTGCTTTTTCTAGATTTTTCTTCCACTTTTTCGAATTTAAATTGCTTAACTCACTGTCAGAGCCAGCAGTTGATGTATACAATCTAACGGCATCTAAGTTATAGACAGGTACATAAACCGTGTCATTGTTTTGGTATTCCAGCACGAGGTATTCAGAAGTAACATCGTTACCCGTTGTGATTGGTTTGAGCCCTTTAAATCGGCCAATACCAAAACTTTGATGGGTGAGTAGCTGGCCTGTTTGAAGATCATTGAGGTGATCAATCAGGTGAGAACCACTATAACTGTTATGTTCGCGGGCCTGTTTTTGTTTGGCTGGTGGTGTGTGATAGTGTAAACATTTTGGCGTCAGGATGGATAGTTTTTTAGACGCTAGCCAATACGGTTCGAGAAAGTCGTGTTTGGTATATGACAGCGGTGGCTGCATGTCTAGCCACGATTGATAGTTATCATGACAAGGGAGTGGTTGAGTATCAAGCAATGATTTAGTCTGGTTATAGAGTGTGTGAGATAATATCACTGCATATTGATCTTGTTGCCTAATAGTAGCAAGCCATTTCGAAATATCTGTTGGATTGTTTATATTGGGCGGGTTAACTTCGATGGGTTTCTGGCTGGTATGATGCCAGCAGGCGAGTTGTTGTTCGAAGCCATCGATTGTTCTTTTAAAGTCCGCGTATGGCATTAGGATTTCATCGGGCTTTAACAGCGGATTGACCGATTGGGCCTGGTATTGAGTTTCATATTCGCAGTACAAGCGATCATAGCAGTGTTTGGGTGACACATTGGCTACAAATAGACACTGATTGGCAGAAATAATATCAGTCAGGTAGGTGTTTTTTTCGTAGAACAGTGGGATATAAGATTGTAGTTTGCTCGTGTTGTTTTTTGTGACCATGACACGATGTGGATGCTTATTGGGGAAGCAGTGCTCGGACCACTGGCGAATAAAGGTTTTCTTTGATTCTGCAGTTAGAATAATCTCTTGACAAGGGATGATGGAGACATAGCCACAAGGCCTGAGAGACCGTTGTTGGATGGGGTCGAAAAAACGCATCGATAAAACAACGTCATCATCCAGTTCTACGCGGCAGGGCAGTTGGCTCCCGTTTGGAAAGATATCAAATAGATTGCCTTTGATGGCATACTCTCCAACCTCTTTTACTTCGGTGACTCGTTTGTAGCATAGGCTGAGCTGTTGAGATAACTGGTCAATATTAATGTCTTGTCCGACTGATAATTCAAGGCAATGCCTAAGAATACTGCCTTGGTCAGGTATGGGTTGAAAGAGTGAACTGGGTGTTGTGGCCAGTAGCCAACGTTTGTGATAGTGCATCTGAAAGAGCGCACGGTTTCTACTTGCGGTAATGTTTGGATTGATCTCAGAGAATTCGTAGGATAGCATCTCGTAGTCAGGGAAGAATATCTGGCTGATGGATTTGCTTTTTGTAAAATACGATAAATCTTGTATAAATGATTCTGCTGCATGGTTGTGTTCAAACAGAACCAGTATATTTGAACGGCTGTGGTCAATTTGGTCGATGATGGTCTCAATCAGTGAGTTGGCTGATGTCAACATGGACCGCTACTTGTCGTGATGGTCTTCATCGAGAAATGACATTAACTTTTCAGCACGATTCGGGTGGCGAAGTTTTCTGAGTGCTTTTGCTTCGATTTGTCGAATACGTTCTCGCGTCACGTCGAACTGCTTGCCGACCTCTTCAAGGGTGTGATCTGTATTCATTTTAATACCAAATCGCATCCGAAGTACCTTGGCTTCTCGTGGTGAGATACTGCCTAGCATCTCGTTGATGATTTCTTTCAATCCCTCAAGTGTTGCCGATTCTATCGGCTTGATGGTTGTTTGATCTTCAATTAGGTCACCGATGTTTGATGAGTCATCTTTTTCATCAGGTCCGATCGGTGTTTCTGTAGAGACGGGCTCCTTGGATATTTTTTGCACTTTTAGTATTTTTTCGACAGGTAGACCCATGGCCTCGCTCAGTTGTTCAGGAGTCGCTTCAACACCTTTGTCCTGTAGATGTTGCCGAGCAATCCGATTGAGCTTATTGATGGTCTCAATCATATGAACTGGTATTCTGATTGTTCTAGCTTGGTCAGCAATTGATCGAGT
>DLBP01000003.1:18014-20269 GCA_002480165.1 Proteobacteria bacterium UBA7821
TATTCAAATTTATCAACCGCTTTCATCAGTCCAACATTACCTTCTTGTATCAAGTCAAGAAATTGTAGTCCACGATTCGTGTACTTTTTCGCAATCGAAATGACCAGTCTTAAGTTGGCTTCTATCATTTCATTCTTGGCTCGTTTTGTTTTGGCCTCACCGATCGACATGTGTTTATTGACTTCTCGAAGTTGGCTGATAGTCATGCCATTGGCATGTGTGATGTGGTTCAGTGTGTGTTGGCATTTTTGGATGAGATTTTTGTACTTTTTTTCCTTTTCGTATGGGATGTCTAGTTGTTTTGACAGGATGCTGTAGAGTTCTGGGTCACTGTCGTGTTCTTTGAAGATTTTCTTAAATCGGTTGAGGTTCATTTTGTGGTCTTCGCAAAATATCTTTCTCAATTGTTTTTCTATTTTTCTGATAGTGTCCATGTCTTTTCGGATAACCTGGATGATCTTATTCAATTGTTTAGATGAGAATTTGAATTGAAGAAAGCGTGTTTTGATTGCTTCTTTGGTGTTGGCAATCTCTTGACTTTGTGTGGTCGGATGACAGATTAGTTGTTTTAAATATTCGTATAGGTGTTGAATCTTTTCGAGCTTGAATATCACAAATTCGCAATCAAGGGAG
Source organism: Proteobacteria bacterium UBA7821 (assembly GCA_002480165.1). Classification (GTDB taxonomy): domain Bacteria; phylum Pseudomonadota; class Gammaproteobacteria; order Comchoanobacterales; family Comchoanobacteraceae; genus UBA6594. Next base: position 18,648 of record DLBP01000003.1, read on the forward strand.
TCATAATAGTTATTGTCTTGGCTGTGTTCATCGTTGTCATTTTCGTTTAACTTACTCTGGTCGATGTTGGATGATAGCGGCTCCTCAATCTTGGCTGATGCCTCTTCCTCATCAGCGTCTTCTTCCTTTTCAGCCAGCTGCTCACTCTGCTGCTGGGCCAAAATCGCTGCTTTTTCGATGGCTTGTTGTTGCATCTCCTCACGGTCAGTTGGATCAACTGATTCATCTTCGTAGAGTCCAGAAATAGATTCTGAAATCTCGCTGCTGTTCTCTAATAGTGATGCCAGCGCGATTTCAATGATTTTGTTCGATTGTATGAAGGCAGTCATCATGACTTTGAGTCCGTCTTCTACTTTTTGAGCGATGACTACCTCACCTTCTCGATTGAGTAACTTCACTTTACCCATATCCATCATGTATCGCCTAACAGGGTCATTGTGGCTATCGCTTTCCACACTGGCTGAGACAAGTGAGCTTGGTTTTAGAATACTTTCCTCTTCAACGTCATCATCGTCATCATTCTCACTGTCTTGGCTAACCTCAATGCCATCGCTTTCGAATATTTTAACCACTCGGTTAAATTCGTCATCGTCAATAATGTGCTCACTGATCGAGTCTTCTAGGTATTCACGAGAGATGCTCTGTTTGACTTTGCAGTATTCCTTGAGTCGGTTGATTTCTTCTTGTAGGGCGGGTGAGAACTCATCTTTATCTTCGAAGCTGCCTTTGTCTTCAGAGTTATGGTTTAGCTTATTGAATTTATCGAGGTTTGATAAAATATCTTTTTTTGGCGCAATCACTCAGTATACTCCAGATTAATTTTAAGTTCACAAATAAAAACCTACGCATTGTAGCATAGCTTGACCGTTCCATCAATGATTTAATGTCGCATAAGCGCTTTTTTAAACAGCAGTAAATCTTTCAATGCCGCATGTGCTGGCGGGTCGTTTTGCTTGGCAATGTGTTTGATCTGCTGATCCACAGAGGCTCTCACGATACTGCTAATGATGTCGTTTAGCTCCTCTAAACTCGGTTCTTTCTGATGCTGTGACAGAAAAGCAGATTGGTCAAGTTCCATGTCGAGCGATTGGATGATTTGCCCAGGCGTCTGCTTTGGCTCCTGTTCGATTAGCTGCATGAGTCGGTTGAGTGAAGTAGCCGGCTCGTGTTCTCTGATAAAACCAGTCAGTCTCTTGTCGATGCTAGGGTAGTATTCGGGGTGTTTGATTAAAATCTGGCATGCTATGTGATTGAAGTCAGTTGTTGTTTTCTTGGGCTGTTTCGTAATAGCTTGGTGTGGTTTGGGTGTGTGGCTAATCTTGAGGTGCTGTTTGATTTTGGCAGTCAGCAGTTCTTTTATAATCGTTGACTGTATTTGTTTGATGTAATGTTGTGCGCGATTGTATCGTTGTATTTGGTCACTCAGTTGGTCATTGTCATGATCTGCTTGGATTAGACGGATTAGAAATTCATCTAATTGTAGGGCTTGCTTGAACAGGTGTTTCAGCTGGTCTAGGCCGTGTTTTTGAATGACGTCATCGGGGTCTTGCTGTTCTGGTAGAAATACGAAGTAGACATTTGAATCATCACGCAGTTCTGGTAGGAGGTTTTCAAAGGTTCTT
>DLBP01000082.1:0-780 GCA_002480165.1 Proteobacteria bacterium UBA7821
AGGTTTTCAAAGGTTCTTTTTGCTGCGTTGGATCCAGCACTGTCTCCGTCAAAGCAGAAGGCGATGGATTTTTTGTGTTGCAGTAATATCTGAATTTGCTTGCGTGTGACACTGGTTCCCATCGCGGCTACTGCATTGGTAAAACCATGCTGATGAAGCGATAGTACGTCCATGTAGCCTTCGACAACCAGTAGGCTTTTGTGTTGTGTGTTGGGGTGAGATGTTTTGGTTTTATTTAACGCGTAGAGGCATTGGCTTTTATCGAATAGTTGGCTCTGGGGTGAGTTTAGGTACTTGGGTTGTTGGTTTCCGAGAGCTCTGCCACCGAGGCCGATCGCTAGATTGTTGGTGTCCGATATCGGAAAGATGATGCGGTCACGAAAACGAGGGTAGTAGCTGTCGTCTTGATTGCTTTTGACAATGAGGCCAATCTTGAGCAGCATGTCAATTGATTGAGCGCCTTGTTGGCAAATATTGACCAGTGTCTTTAAACTGGCATTTGAGTAGCCAATTTCAAATTGTTTAATGGTATTCATCGATAGGTTTCGTTGTTTTAAATACCGCATGGCTGTGGTGTTTTGCAACAGCGCTTGGTGGTAATAGCCAATGATTTTTTTGAGTACGATGGATTCAATAGGGATGGTGGGTTTGTGATCATTAGGTAGTAGTACACCAGCACTATTGGCAAGTTGTTTGACTGCGTCTATGAAGGACAGGCCGAGATGCATTTTGAGAAAGGTAATGGCATTGCCATGCGCGCCACAGCCAAAGCAGTGGTAA
>DLBP01000082.1:1081-7322 GCA_002480165.1 Proteobacteria bacterium UBA7821
GCCACAGCCAAAGCAGTGGTAAAATTGCTTGGATTGGTTGACTGTGAAAGAGGGTGTTTTTTCTTGATGGAATGGGCAGCAAGCAATGTGGTTGTTGCCTCTTTTTTTGAGTGGGACATGTTGGTTAATCAGGCTGACGATATCAATTTTACTAACGATATCGACAATGAGCTCTTTTGGAATAATTGTCTTTGGCATCAAAACTTATCTCACATGATGTATCGTTAACATAGCATATTTTTACAGACGTGACAATCCAGTGAGTGTTATTGACACAAACTATCAATGGTCCTTGATATGATAGGTGAGTTATGTTACTGTTTTGGTAATATTGATAGGGTGTGGTTGTGTCAAAGTTCAGTTCAGTTGAATTGCAGAATGTGTTGTCCAAGTCGAAAAAAATCTTCACGAATCACCAGATCGACAGTGCTTTAGCCATCGTAGCTGATAGGTTGAATGCGGATTTGGTCGATGCTGATCCAATTTTTTTGTGTGTGTTAAATGGTGCATTGATGGTGTACGGTCAATTAATGCAAAAAATAACGATACCAGCTCGAATGGATACAATTTACGCTACCCGTTATGGTGATGCATCAGTTGGGTCTTCTCTGGAGTGGAAAAGCTATCCTTCCAGTGACCTGTCAGGTCAGGTGGTTGTGCTAGTGGACGATGTGTTAGAAGGGGGAGTGACTCTGGCGGCTATGGTTGACTATTGCCAGCAGGCTGGTGCGACAAAGGTGTTGACGGTCGTTCTCATCAATAAAAAAATCCCAAGAGTAGCCGGCGGCTTGATGGATCCTGATTATGCTGCTTTTGAGATGGGTGATGGCTTTCTAATCGGCTATGGGCTTGATTACAAAGGCTATCTAAGGAATACCAAAGACGTTTATATACTGGATGGGAATGCCAGTTAGGTAATTGTCAAGGGAGGGGGCAATGGCTCGGCCAAAGTTTATGAATCTTGCAGCGATGTATTTTCCGATTACGGCAATTGCATCAATATTTCATCGAGTGAGTGGTGTGTTTCTTTTTTTATCGATGCCCCTGATTATGTACAGTCTGTCCGTTGTGAAAAAGAACGAGACTCTCGAGATTGCCTGGTTAATGCCGCTGGCTGTTTTTTTGATTTGGGCCGTGTCCTCCCTGTTTGTTTATCACTCATTGGCTGGTGTGCGTCACTTACTGGCAGATTTTGGTGTTTTCGAGTCTTACCATCAGGCCAAGATTACCGCATGGTCAGTCATTGTGATATCAGTTTTGTTTGCTTTACTGTTCGCGGGGTTTGTGTGGCTATGAAAGAGTATTTAGGAAAGTCCAACTGGATCGCACAACGAGTTACAGGTGTGTATGTGCTCATGTTTATTGCCTATGTATTTGCCTGGTATGTGATTGAAAAGCCTCTAGTTTATTCGGATTGGGAAGGTTTTTTAAACGACATTGTATTTCAAATTCTAGCTACCATCTTTTCGATTACCGTTGTTTATCACAGTTGGCTTGGTATCTGGACGGTGCTGACAGATTATGCGCCAGAGGCTCATGAAGAGCTGACTCTTCGTTTATCTCAGCTGATTCATGTCTTGTACTTAGCTTGGATGCTCGATTTAATATGGAGATGGCCGTGATAGTTAATAAAATCGATCGAAAGAACTACGATTGCATCATCATTGGTGGCGGTGGGGCTGGTTTAAGAGCAGCATACACATTGGCTAAATCCAATCATAAGGTTGCGGTGGTCTCTAAGGTGTACCCATCTCGCTCTCACACTTGTGCCGCACAGGGTGGCATCAATGCTGCTGTTGGTAATGCAGGGCAACACAAAGATGACTGGCGTTTTCACATGTATGATACCGTGATGGGAAGTGATTTTCTTGGTGACCAAAAAGCCATAGAATACATGTGCAAAGAAGCGCCTGATGCCATATTAGAGCTCGAGCGCATGGGAATGCCATTTAGCCGCGATGACAATGGTCGTATATATCAGCGTAGTTTTGGTGGTCAAACTGTCAATTATGGTGGGGAGATTGCTAAAAGAACTTGTGCTGTGGCGGATCGAACGGGGCATGCGCTGCTTCATACGCTTTATCAGCAGTGCTTGTCACTTAATGTCAATTTTTACAGCGAATGGTTTGCAATCGACTTAGTTCGAGCTGCCAATGGTCACGTTGTCGGTGTGGTTGCCATGGACTTGGAAACCTCAGCGTTACAATTCATGAAATCGCATTTCACCGTACTCGCCACTGGTGGTGCTGGTAGGATATTCAAGTCATCAACCAATGCCTACACGTGTACGGGTGATGGATTAGCCATGGCCTATCGTCTTGACTTGCCACTACAAGATATGGAGATGTGGCAATTTCACCCAACGGGTATTTTTGGTGTTGGGATTTTGGTGTCAGAGGGTACGCGAGGTGAGGGTGGCTATCTGGTTAATGGAGACAATGAACGATTTATGCCCAGTTATGCACCTCACTTTAAAGATCTTGCCTGTCGGGATTTTGTCTCAAGGTGCTCCATGATTGAAATTCGTGAGGGCAGAGGCTGTGGCCCAAATAAAGATCACGTTGGTCTGCAGTTGAGCCATTTGCCCAAAGCGGTGTTTAAAGAAAAGCTGCCAGGAATTACAGAACTGTCGAGAGTGTATGCGAATATTGATCCAATGGTTGATCCGATACCCGTTGTGCCAACTTGTCATTACATGATGGGTGGCATTCCAACTAACAAAGACGCCGAGGTCGTTGATTACAACCTAGGAAGTGGCGATCAAGTCGTGCCTGGATTGTATGCGTGTGGTGAGGTGGCCAATGTTTCGGTGCACGGTGCTAATCGTCTAGGTGCTAACTCGTTATTGGATCTCGTTATTTTTGGCCGTTCAGCCGGGCAATCGATAAAAGATAAATTGGATCAGGGTGTCGCAGATGTGCCTGTTTCCGATGATGACGTCCACCAGGCTATACAACGGTTTTTTGAATTTGAGAGTAATCATAACTCAGGTGCTGCTAAGTCGGTCTCTGAGCTGAGAGTGATGATGCAGGAGATTATGCAAAACGATTTTGGTGTGTTCAGGACTGAGATATCAATGAAGACTGGTTTGGAGAAGTTAAAACAACTCGATGATCAGATTCGAGAGTGCCAGCTGGTTGATAAGTCTAAATCATTCAACACAGCCAGGGTCGAGTTGCTTGAGCTCGATAACCTCATGAAAGTCGCTATTTCGACAGCTAAATCCGCTGTTTACAGAACCGAGAGCCGTGGAGCACACTCGAGAGAGGATTATCAATCCAGAAATGATGACAGTTGGCATTGTCACACAATCGATAAAATCAAGATGGATCCAGTGAAGCGACCTGTTGATATGTCTCCTGAGATTGTGGATGCCATACCCTTAAGGGAGAGGGCGCAATGAGTCAGGTACGTAAATATAGAATATACCGCTATCAAACAGGCCGCCAGCCATTTTTACAAACCTATAAAATAGCCGATGATGCCTTTACGGGTAATATGTTACTTGATGCGCTTGAGGCCATCAAGTCACAACAAGACCCATCCTTATCATTTCGACGCTCGTGTGGCGCTGGTGTGTGTGGCTCAGATGGGATGAATATCAATGGTAGAAACGGTTTGGCCTGTATGACACCACTGGCTCAGATGCCTCGTGTTGTGACAATTTATCCAATGCCTGGTATGCCAGTTATTCGAGATTTAATTGTGGATTTGAAGCAATTTTTCAACCAATACAAAAAAGTAAAACCCTGGCTTCAACCCAGTAAAAAGTTGATATCAGAAAGCGATCGCGAGTTCATCCAATCTAAAAGCGATCGAGATAAACTCGATGGTTTATACGAGTGCATACTCTGCGCATGCTGTACCACGGCATGTCCGTCATACTGGTGGAATCCACAGAAGTTCATTGGGCCCGCTGGTCTGTTGGCTGCTTGTCGTTTTATCCTAGACACCCGTGACGGTAAGAAAGAAGAGCGGCTTCGGTCGTTTGAAGACTTGTACAAGCTGTATCGTTGCCGCGGAATTATGAACTGCGTTGAGGTTTGCCCGAAGGGATTAAATCCAAGTCACGCAATTTCTGTGATACGAAGGGAAATGATCGGTTTGCATCACCAAGGCTCCATGTCAGACCAGTCAACGAATAGTGGGGGGTAACGATGCAATCTGACATCATGGCGATGCTGACTGAATCACTTCCTTTCTCGAGCAACAATGAGGATTTCATTACACAGCTCTATGAGGCTTTCTTAGAGGACGAGTCCCAAGTTGACCCCAGTTGGTATCCATTGTTCAGAGCCATGGAGGAAACACTTGCTGACTACAGTTCATTGCCAATGACAACTCTTGAGGCCGAACTAAGGTCTCGTCAAATCAATCGACAAGCAACTGTGAGTAGTCAGTCAATATCATCGGATCAACTGCAAAAATATTTAGCGGTACAAGCTTACATCAACACCGTTTATCAAGATGGGCATCTAGATGCTAACATAAACCCACTCATCCCCAAACCCAATGAGGCCAAAACCGTTCTATCTCCCCCAGTCGGTTGTCACGATGAACATCAACTGCACCCGTTTGACTGGCAAGGCCAGCCGTGCATGATGACCTTAGCGGAAATACAGTCACGCCTCAATCAGGCATATGGCGGTATGATTGGTTTTGAATGGTCCCACGTTGATTCTGAAGAAGAACGTAAATGGCTACAACACAACATAGAAAGGCTAGTCGATGTCCAAGAAGATGATAACGAGCGATTGGCCATTTTCCGAGAGGTGTATGCCACGGAGGCATCCGATGATTATCTGGGTATCCGCTACGTCGGACAGAAACGATTTTCACTGAAAGGTGCAGAATCGCTCGTGCCAGCTATCAACATGGCTATCCGACAAGCATCGACTTATGATTGTGATGAAGTCGTCATCGGGATGGCTCACCGCGGGCGGCTTAGTGTTATGCTCAATGTCTGTGGGATGCCAATCAATGAACTGTGTCAAGAATTTGACAATGCAGATATTGGACACGGTAGATCGGGCGATGTGAAGTATCACATGGGTTATTCGCGTGATCGGATGTTTGGTGATAACTGTGTGCATGTTTCTTTGTGTTTTAATCCATCCCATTTGGAATTTATTTGTCCAGTGGCAATGGGATCGGTACGAGCTAGGCTAGATGCACAAGAGAAAGGTCAAACGAATTTTAAGAATTCAATGGCTATCTTGGTACACGGTGACGCTTCTTTTATGGGACAAGGCGTTGTTAGTGAGTGTCTGAATATGAGCTACACGGATGCCTATAATATTAAAGGCAGTGTGCATATAGTTGTGAATAACCAAGTCGGTTTCACAGCCAAACCGACGGAATCTAGAAGTACTCGTTATGCAACTGATGTGACTAAAATGATCGCTGCACCAGTTTTTCATGTCAACGGTGACGATCCCATTGCAGTCGTTAAAGCCACCAAGCTAGCGATAGATTACCGCTGCCGGTTTAACAAAGACGTCGTTATTGACATTGTGTGTTACCGGCGCTTTGGTCACAACGAAACAGACGATCCATCTATCACGGACCCCATGTTTTATAAAGAGATTAAGCAGCACCCAACTGTTAAAGAGCTATTAGAAAGGAACATCACTCACCAATCCCCATCAGCTCGACAGGCAATTAGCCAAATTAAACAAGAGATTGATAAAAACATCAAGTCAGGATCAGGGTTAATCGATGTCATGCTCACGGATAAAATCATGCACTACCGAAATATGTGGAAGGCATTCACAGGCTCCCCATACGCATTCAGAGTCGATACGACCTTTTCAAGGCAGCGATTAATCAATCTAGCAGAGACGATTAATCAGGTGCCGAATGATTATCAGCTAAATCGCACGGTTAAAGTTCTACTAGATCAACGTGATAAGATGATAGAAACAACCACTGATGTAAATTGGGGCATGGCTGAAATGTTGGCTTATGCGTCTCTACTTGTTCAGGGGTTTGGGGTTCGTTTAGTGGGACAAGATACACAAAGAGGAACCTTCTCACACCGTCATGCCGTTGTCTACGATATTAAAACAGGCGAGTCATGCTTACCACTAAAACAACTAGAAAGCCGGGGAGTTCATGTTGATATTTACAACTCGGTTCTCTCTGAGCAGGCTGCGTTGGGTTTTGAGTATGGTTATGCGAATACGGACCCATACACACTGGTAATATGGGAAGCTCAGTTTGGAGATTTTTCAAATGGTGC
>DLBP01000074.1 GCA_002480165.1 Proteobacteria bacterium UBA7821
AGTTCGATTAGGATCGTATTCAATCTGAACTACTTTGGCAGGAATACCGGTTCTGTTGCGTTTGAAATCGACTAATCTATAATGTTTCTTGTGCCCACCACCACGGTGTCGGACAGTGATTTTACCATCTGACTTACTTCGACCACTGATACGGATTTTTGGCTCAAGCAGCTCTTTTCGAATCGGGGCATCAGCCAGATGATTGTTTTTTATATACACACAGTGCCTACGACCTGGTGAGGTTGGCTTTGTGCGTTTTATGATCGGTGTATTTGTACTTGAATTACTCATGGTTGCCCCTTAACTATCAAGACTTAAAACGTCGCCTTCAGACATGGTTACATAAGCCTTCTTCCAGTTGGACACTTTCCCAGCTGGGCGCTTGCCTCTGGCAGCTTTTCGCTTACCTTTAACAACTAGCAGATTGACCTTCTTTGGTTTCTTACCGTAAATTAACTCGACAGCATCTGACACATCATTCTTATCGGCTTCTAGGAGCACCTTGAAGACATAGGTACCATTACCTTCACAGCGCGCACTTTTCTCAGTCAGAACTCTTCTTTGCAGTGTACTTTCAGGTTGACTATGCTTCATATCGCTTCTCCAATATTTCAAAACTGGATCGATCCAGCAGGACACACTCTGAGCGATAGAGCTTTAGTATGTCAATTTGATTGACGCTACCTATCTGAAACCCATAGAGGTTTCGTGTGGCTAGGATTAAGTTATCTTCAGGCTCATTGGCAATGAGATACGCTTTAGACACCTGGCTTGAATCCATGATGGTAGCAAATTCACTTGTCTTGTGGCTTTTCAAGCTAAATGTATCAACTATCTTGATTTCGCCCAATCTGAGTTTTTCGGAAAGAATGCTCAGTAGAGCGCCTCGGTACATCTTTTTGTTGAACTGTTTTTTACTGGTCATTTGTGATGGATCGAATGCAAAGGTCATCCCACCGCCTCGCAGAATCGGACTGCTCAGGGTACCGAGTCTTGCTTTACCAGTCCCTTTTTGACGACGAGGTTTGATACCCCCACCAGCAACATTTGCGCGATTCTTCGATTCCTTAGTCCCTGTATGGCCATTAGCGGTGAACACCTTGATGAGCTGATGGACTAAAGGGCGATTGAATTCTCTGCCAAAGAGTGTTTCATCACACTCGACAGTTGATGTTTTTTTGTTTAGATTACCTATTTTGTATACCGGCAGCTTAAGACTCATTACTTCCACCTTTACTTTGACTGTGACGTAGACTTTTTCGTATTTGCACGTATGAGCCGTTAGAGCCCGGTACCGCACCTTTGACTAGTAAGACTCGATGCTCTTTATCAACTGAAACCAGTGTTAGACCTAGCGTGGTTCTTTTGACAGAACCCATCTGCCCTGCCATCTTTTTGCCTTTAAAGACTTTACCAGGATCTTGACATTGACCGATTGAACCAGGCGCACGGTGTGCAAGTGAGTTACCATGTGTTGCATCTTGTGTTCTGAAACCATGTCGCTTGACACATCCAGCGAAACCTTTACCTTTCGAAACGCCTGAGACGTCGACCTTATCAACCCCCTCAAACCAATCGAGAGAGACAACGGAACCTGTTTGGTGCTTTGACAGAACATCGCCTGCCACACGGGATTCTTTAACAAACTTCTGCGCAGGAACAGAGGCCGATTTGTAATGGCCTTTCAGCGGCATAGTCACGCCTTTATTAGCGGTTACTGTTGCGAGCTGTAGCGCATTGTAGCCATCTGTTTCAACCGTCTTAACTTGGGTGACGTAATGATCCTGAACTTCGATAACCGTAACATGCAAACGACTCCCATCATCACAAAATATTTGCGTTTGCCCTAGTTTTTTACCTATTAAATTTAATGACACATCAAGCCTCTTCTGCTGTATTTTCAACAAATATCTTAACCATCACACCAGACGATAGATTCAACTTCATTAGCGCATCTAGTGAGCCTGGATCTGGACGTAATATTTCGATTATCCGACTGTGAGTACAAAGTTTGAAATGCTCTCTTGCATCTTTATCGACATGCGGCGACTTTAGAACACAAAACCGCTTGGTTTTGTTGGGCAATGCGATTGGCCCCCTAAGAGCAACACCAGTCTTTTTGATCGTTTGTACGATATTCGATACAGAGTCATTGAGTTTCCTATAATCATAGCTTGAAAGCTTGATTCGAATCTTTGTCTTCTGTTCCTTTTTAGCAGCCATAATTATACCCTATTAAAAATTACTCGACGATTTCCGTGACAATACCAGCACCAACGGTTCTACCACCTTCTCGAATAGCAAAACGAAGACCTTTATCCATAGCGATTGATGATATCAGTGTCACATCAAAAGTCACCTTATCACCAGGCATGACCATTTCGACATTTTCAGGCAAAACAACCTCACCCGTGACATCAGTGGTTCTGAAATAAAACTGTGGTCGGTAGCCTTTGAAAAATGGCGTGTGTCGTCCGCCCTCTTCTTTTGAGAGAACGTAGACTTCTGCAATAAACTTCCGATGTGGGTTAATGGTACCTTTCTTAGCAAGAACCTGACCTCGCTCAACCTCATCACGCTTGGTTCCTCTTAGAAGAACACCAACGTTATCACCTGCCTGGCCTTGATCGAGTAACTTTCTAAACATCTCAACACCGGTGCATGTGGTTGTTGATGTATCGCGAATACCAACAAGCTCAATCTCATCACCAACCTTAACGATCCCTCTTTCGATTCGTCCTGTTACCACAGTTCCACGCCCAGAGATAGTGAATACATCTTCAATTGGCATCAAAAATGGATGATCAAGATCACGCTCGGGTACTTCAAAGTAAGTATCCATGGCTTCTAATAGCTTATCAATCGACCCTTTACCAATCTCTGACTCATCACCTTCTGATGCTTTGAGTGCCGAACCACGAATAATCGGGGTATTATCGCCATCAAAATTGTAATCAGACAGGATCTCTCGAACTTCCATCTCGACGAGCTCTAACAGCTCCTCATCGTCTACCTGATCAACCTTATTTAAGTAAACTAATAATTTAGGGACATTGACCTGTCTTGCCAACAAGATGTGCTCTTTAGTCTGAGGCATTGGACCATCGGCTGCAGACACAACCAATATTGCAGCATCCATCTGCGCTGCACCCGTAATCATATTCTTAACATAATCA
>DLBP01000014.1:0-584 GCA_002480165.1 Proteobacteria bacterium UBA7821
TCGCTACTTGGTAAACTGGGCGGACGCTTGTAATACGCGGTCCTGGGTTCTATGGTTAACTCATACCAAGACAGGTGGTCAGGCGATAATTGACAGGCCACCTCGAGGTCTTGCAACATGCCATCGATAGACTGACCGCTCAACGCATACATGATATCAACATTAATGTGATTAAATCCCAAACGCTTGGCTTGAGTCACTGCATCATAAGCCTCACTAGCACAATGAACCCGGCCTAGCTTTTTAAGCATCTGATCACAAAAACTTTGCACTCCGATTGACAAACGATTGATACCAACGTCTACATAACCGGCAAACCGATCAACCTCAAAAGTGCCAGGATTAGCTTCTATGGTAATTTCTACATGACTCGCTAGTTGATAATGCTGTTTAATCGTTGTCATTAAATGACACAATACATCAGCGCCAAATAGGCTAGGCGTCCCTCCCCCCATGAAGATACTGGTCACCTCTCGATCGCTCACATTCCCAGCCTGACTGATCAAATCCTGACACAGCGACTCAACATAAGCTTCTGCTGGCAGAGCCCCTCTCAGCTGATGAGAGTTAAAATCACAATACGG
>DLBP01000014.1:879-13887 GCA_002480165.1 Proteobacteria bacterium UBA7821
ATGAGAGTTAAAATCACAATACGGACATTTAGCAATACACCATGGGAAATGAACATAGATACCGAGAGGGATGCGCTCTGGTTTATACATTAGACTGTTGACACACGGTCTCGATCATCCCATAGATTACTAACAGACTAATCGCTGTGATGAGTATGAGCTCTAGCTGTGACCAATGCCACACAATTGACAATCCAATCAGACCGCTATTCATGGTAGACACTAACAACAAATAGGTGATTAGCTGCTTCTCACTGATTCCAACTGCCAATAAGCGTTGAAAAGCATGCTGTGAATGACGGTCTATCAACCGCTGACCGCGTGCGATTTTTCGAAACAAACTCAAGGTCGCATCCAACACAAAAGGTGACAATAAAATGTAAGCATACACCCATGAAATATCAAAATTAAGGTCAACATAGTAAGCGTAAATAGCAATCGAAGCCCCTAAAAATGTACTGCCCACATCTCCCATATACATCACTGCTGGCGGCCAATTCCATATTAGAAACATTAACAAAGCCAGCACTAACCCCAATGTAGACGTCGCCCATGTGAATTGTTGCATGACTAAAAAGCAAATAGAAAACATCAAAAAAATAACAATGGCCTGAGTGGTAGCGTAGCCATCACTACCATCCATAAAATTATATAAATTAACCGACCAAACAAACACCAGTGAAAAAAAGACGTGCTTAATGATCACCACATCGCCCAACCAGGGCAGGTCTGGATAGCCTATCAACTGATAGACCAGTTCAGCTGATACCAACTGAAGTAGCAAACGAACCCAAGGTGGCAGGCAGTATACATCATCGATATAACCGGTTATAACGATTAACAACAATGGTGGTATAAACAGCATTAAGCCTGTTAGCCCCGCCCAATCAAGCCATAGTAACAGCATCAGCCACATGGTAGCAAAAATAAGCCCACCGCCCACCACTATTGAACCAGCCTGTCCCGCATGCAACATGATACCCAGTTTACGGCAAAGCGTATTATAAACAGCGAGACCCCCGGGTACACAGATCGCTAAAACGGCTAATTCAAGGAACATCAGACCCATCCTGACGGTGCTCATAGCTCCGACATCCTGTCTCTTTTAGATGATATATAGACAAATAGCACGCCAGTGATTGTGCCAATGGCAATATCAGTACAGCTCCATAAAGTAGCGGTAATGCATATATTGGATCACCCTGTAGTTGTTTCCCATCCCAGAAATAATCAAGCAGATAACCAAAAACAGGTATATACATAACACCGTAGAGAATAGATATCATGTTGGTGAATGCAATTGAGGTACCTGTATATTTTTTTGGATTGAGTTCGGTTGCAACCGCATAAGCAGTGACCACACCAGTATTAAAAAACCCGTAAATGCAGCACATGAGTGATAAAGAATAGACACTATGACTTGGTGAAAACAAGATAGCCAATAGTAGTAACACGCAGCAACCAGCTGATACAATCAACGTTGGTCGTCTTAATAACAGCCAGTCGGAACACCAACCATTGAGGGCACCACCAACGCCCCAACCCACAAATATCCAACCGGTTGCTCTTGCAGCCTGACCATCCGTTAGCCCATAGACCTGTTCAAAAAACATGGGACCCCAAAGCTCACCAATCACCGCTGTTGGTAGATAAATAAGACCTGCAATCGATGCATTAATCCATGTTTGCTTATCCTGACAGACAAAGAGCAAACTGTCATACCAGCGCTCTCCTCGACTCCAGCCAGTGCCGCCTAATTGGCTGGTTTTATCGGTACAAACAAATAAGCAACAGGCAATGTATACCAGAGCCAGTGACAGAGCGATCATCGCCATCATGTACCGCCAACCATATAGCTGTAGACCATATGGCAGCACCATACTCCCACTAGCCCCGCCAATCATTCCCATGATCTGGGTCATTCCTGCAAGTAAGCCCAATCTAGATTGTGAGAACCATGTTGTGGCCAACTTCAATGTACACACAAATGCAAAACTACCTGAAAGCCCCATAAAGAAACGAGCTAACTGAGCTTGAAAGAGCGACTCCGATGCAGAGAAACCCAACGAAGCTAATGCACAAACCAAAATGCTCCAACCCAGCAAGTACCCTGCACCCAAGCGATCCGTTAGTATCCCAACGGGAAGCTGCATCGCAATATAAACCATCTGAAATATCGCTGACAAAGAGCCAAATTGACCACTAGAGATGTCAAAATCGCTCAATAGTGACTTACGCATGACAGCAGGTGAAATGCGAGCGACATACTCTATCATAAAAAAAGTAGCACCGATAAACCAAACTATCCATGGATAAATTGGCAACGGTTTCATTATATCTAGTACATATCGCTTTATCATTAGACCCATCTAGTATGCCGATCAAGCCTGATCGACAAAAACACCAATAAATATATCACAAGTATGTATGGTATCACAATGAGATCCCATGTAGTAGCCATAGGGACACCAAAATGGATTGTGATGAAAGACAACACACCAATGGCTATCGGCTGCGCGATGCGTCGTTGGCTATTTGAGTGGACATTCACATAAAAAGCAGACAGCCAAGTGATATAGAGCGCTAAAAACATATCCAGTGGATAAAATAATCGACTGAAAATAGCCTGATGATAATCCGCTAGTTGTGATGAGTGCAATAGAGGCTCTGACGCTAACTGGAAAAGGTCATACAATGTCAAGTATTTCGCTTGAGACGACATCAACTCTAACAATTTCGGCGTCACTGCTTGGAGTAGTTTTGAATCCTTCAGCACATGGGGTGTTTCGCCTGCTAAGTCGGTAATCCATTGGCCGTTGACATAACTTAGATTATGCCACTGGCTAACTTGGTTCAAGCCATGGTTATTGATTTGAATCCAATTCAATTGCCCCACTTGGTCCATGCGTTGTATCTGATTGAGTTGAAAAAACTCCTCATCATTGCCCAACCAAAGGGGACCATAGTCTTGGACTACGCGGTCAGTTGGATCAAGCTGCGGCTTACTTGAATAACCCATACCATCCAATAAACCAACTATTAGCACAATCAATACAATCAAGACACGGCCAAAATAAGCCAAGAGTTCTCTGACACTGTGACCATGTATCCACAACATTAGCCAGTAGCGCCTTTGTCGCATTGCATCAATTGAAAAGGAAAAACCGATAATCATTGCATAAGGCAACAACAAGTAAACGTAGTGAGGTACCATGGCTAACATTAACATCAACCAATCCATCACGGACGCATTATCATTCATCCGGCTAACTAGAAAAGTCGTGGTATAAACCAGCGCAATCATCACAAAAAGAGACAAAACGGCTAGTGTATATTTCAAGCAGTGACTTAACGTGTACCGAATGGCTCTCATTGTCTCTCACCATTTGATTTCATTGATTGACACAGGAGCATCATCAAACACAGCATGGCTAGATATATCCACAAGCCTGAGTCGATTGTGAAAAAACCCTTTCCTATGGCATTTCTAACGACTACGACCAGTATCAATGAACCCAAAAAGAAAAGAACGCTTCTTTTTACAAGAGTAATCACTCCTAAACCATGAAGTGCTTGTAGAGAGATCATAAAAAAAACGGTGAAGCTAATCGATAGTAATGGCTGAGACAGTCGCAAGAACAAGATTTTAGCGTCTGCTAAATTGTGATTAGAGCTTACTACCTGGTACAGCGTCCAAGTATCGAGTGAGCTCTCTTTCACTAAACTGCCAATAGCTGTTGGAAAATCGATTAATTCAATTGGCATGTCTGCCGAAGCAAAATACACCGTATTGATGATGCGGTGCTCAACATCACCCCAAGAACGCCGACCATTTAGCAGATTAAAACGCTTCGTTTCACTGTTATAGCGAAGCACATCTGTCGTCACAATATCGTAGCCCAGGCGATCGAGTTTAAATGATCTAAAATCGCCTAATTGATTATCGACTCCCCCTTGTCCAGCCATATACCACGATGACTGCTGGTCATTCAATTGCGTCATGGTATTGTTTAGCAAACCATTGGCCAGCATAGATGGTTCTTGCCAACGTTGTAATACGTGTTCACTTTGACTGATGAGTTTGGGCACGATCCAACAGGAGAGTAATACACTCAAAAGGCTGATAGCGACAGCGTATCCTGTGACAGTGGAGAGTAGGACTGACCGTGTGCTCACCCATGAATTGATGATCAGCCACTCTTGGCTTCTGCCCAGTTGATACATCGTCCTGGCGATTGAAAAAAAGAGTGCCAAAGGTAGCAAAAAGCTCAGTTTCAGAGGCAAATGAAGCGAAAATAGATCGACCCACAGTGCGTAAGGCACGCTAACAGACTCATTGAATAGGAGAACCTGATCGACCACCGCCAACATGATTGACACGACCGTCAGGGATAATAGCAGTTCTCGGGCGAGTATATTTAATAAATACTGGCGTAGTATTAACACATTAGTAACCTTAAAAGTAAGCCAAAAAAACATGACATACAAGCTATATTATGTTATTTTCATAAATAAATTGCAATCTTTTAATGAGTTAATGTCAAAACGCGTCGACTTTTTTATTCAACCGGATCACTTTGAACAAACGTTCCACACGTTTGGCTGTCATGTCATCGCCTTTTTATTTGACCAGACAATCCGGCCCATGGTTGTGTTGTGCACCAACGATGATGTGGCTAAACAGCTAGACCAATCACTGTGGCTATTTTCACCCCATCGGTTGATTCCACATGACCACTCAAACCTGAGTCAAACCAAAACGCCGATACGGATCACAACGCAACATCCCGAATCGATTCATTCAGACGTATTGGTTGTTAACTACAACAACTCGGTATTTGATTCGACGGCCAGCCATGTTGCTGAGATCATCTCCAATCAAGAAAGTGATAAGTTATCTGCTCGACAGCGCTATCGCTCTTACCAAACCAGCCAATCCACCATTGAGACACACACCGATGTTAGAGAAATCATACCAGCCTAAATCAATTGAAGCAGCCGTCCAAGAGATCTGGGATACAATGGCACAGTCCAACGCGACACCTGAGCAAGGTGCAGAGCCTTTTTGTATCTGCATTCCACCACCAAATGTGACAGGAGACCTGCACATGGGGCATGCATTCCAGCTATCGATCATTGACATTCTCGTTCGTTTTAACCGAATGAATGGCCGTGATACTCACTGGCAAGTTGGTACTGACCATGCTGGCATTTCTACTCAAATGGTTGTTGAGAGACAGCTAGAGCAAGCCGGTATCGACACCAAAGCAATCGGAAGAGAGGCGTTTATTCAACACATCTGGGAATGGATCAGTCATCGAAATATCAAGCATCAAATCAAGCGGATGGGCGCATCAGTAGATTGGACAAAAGAGCGATTTACCCTAGATGAACCCATGTCTCACGCTGTTCAAACGGCATTCATCCAACTACACCAACAAGGGCTTATTTATCGTGGTAAAAAGTTAGTCCATTGGGAAGTCAATCAGCAAACAGCCGTGTCCGACTTAGAAGTAGAAAATCAAGAACATGATGGCCATTTGTATCACTTTCGTTATCCGCTTAAGGAAGCCAGTAGCGATTGTCACAGCATAACAATTGCAACGACCCGACCAGAAACCCTACTAGGCGATACAGCCGTTGCGGTTCACCCAACCGATGAGCGCTACCGCCATCTAATTGGCAAGACTGTCATTCTGCCGATCGTTGGACGAGAGATCCCGATCATAGCCGATGACTACGTCGACCCAGCATTTGGCTCGGGCTGTGTCAAAATCACACCAGCCCACGACTTCAATGATTATGAAGTTGGCATGAGACACGACTTACCAATCATTAATTTGCTAAATCCAGATGGCACCTTTAACAGTAATGCACCCAAGTCTTACCAGCATTTGGATATCAAAGCTGCTAGAGATAAGGTGGTTGCTGACATGCAGGCCTTAGCACTGGTTGATGCCATTGAACCACATAAACATGTTGTTCCTGTCTGCGATAGGACTCAGACGGTTCTTGAGCCATATCTGACACAACAGTGGTTCATGAATATGAAAGAATTGGCTAAACGAGCCATTCAAGTTGTTGAAAACGGCGACATTGAATTTCATCCAAAACATGAAGAGAAAGTTTATTTCCACTGGCTTAATCACATACAGGATTGGTGTATCAGTCGACAGCTGTGGTGGGGGCATCGGATACCTGCCTGGTATGACGCATCGGGAAAATATTATGTTGGAACTGATGAGGCAACAGTCCGCCGAATGTACCATGTGGATGAATCGATTGAATTATTTCAAGACAATGATGTATTGGACACTTGGTTCTCCTCAGCTCTGTGGCCATTTGCCACACTGGGCTGGCCAAATAAGACTGTTGATCTGGATAAGTTTTTCCCTAACTCACTTATGGTCACAGGTTTTGACATACTATTTTTCTGGGTTGCCAGAATGATCATGATGTCGCTCGCTTTGACCAATCAAGTGCCATTCAAACGGGTCTACATGCACGGTTTAGTGAGAGATGAATCAGGCGAAAAAATGTCAAAAAGTAAAGGCAATGTTCTCGACCCATTGGACTTAATCGATGGGGTGGATTTAGAAACACTCATCCAGAAGAGAACCCAACACTTAATGCAACCACACAAAAAGAAATCCATTGAAAAGGCAACGCGCAAACACTTTAAAGGGGGTATCGAAGCCCATGGTACTGACGCCCTTCGAATGACATTTTGTGCACTGGCAACAACGGGCCGGGATATTCCATTCAATCTTCAACGATTAAATGGCTATCGGAACTTTTGCAATAAAATTTGGAACGCCACTCGTTTCAGCCTAAACTATCTAACGGATGAATCTACGCCAATCGATGAAACTGCACTGGCTGATTTAGATCCGGTACATCATTGGTTACTGACTAAACTCAATCAATGTATTGATGACTACCATCGCTGCATCAACGACTATCGTTTCGATCAATTGGCTCAAACGTGTTTTAATTTCTGCTGGAATATATTTTGCGATTGGTATATTGAATTCAGTAAACTCAACTTTCTATTAGATCCAAGTAGTCTGGCATATCAACAAAACCAGCAAGTCCTTCATTATGCGCTCAAGCAAATGTTACTACTGCTGCATCCCGTTATCCCGTACATCACGGAGTCGCTATGGCAGTCAGTCAGCCCCAACAGCAAACCCTGTGCCATTTCAGATTTCCCTCGCCAATTGATCTTACCAGAATCAAGCCAATCTCATTATGAATCAATCGAATGGCTACGTTCGACTGTCACCAGCATTCGAACGATACGATCAGAAATGAACATAGCACCCAAACGCGGGATTCAACTCCAGGTAGAATTGGCGAACACGGCGCTAACTAATCAATTAGATATCTATCAGAACTGGATAAAATCCTTATGTAAAATAGACCGGATAGTCCTTCTAGGAGAACAGGAAAGACCCGATCCATCTGCTAGCTTTTGGCAGGAAAATACAGGGTTTCATATTCCACTTGCCGGTTTAATTGACACTGACAAAGAATTAAACCGCCTTGACAAAGTATTGGCAAATTTAAAAGCAGATATTGAGAAGTCACAAGGGCTTCTGAGTAATGAACAATACGTTCAACAGGCCCCTGTTACCATAGTGAATAAACAGAGAGATGCGTTGCAGGTTCAGGTGGATCTTGAGAGAAAGCTGCGTTCTCAACGAATGATTATACAAGACGTGTCGGATCGGGAAGCATAGACTGCTGGCGTTTAACCAAATGACCAGCGTTGACAATACTTCGGCTTTGAACTGATGTGGTCATGAATGTTAGTGATAACCTATTAAAATTGATTTGTGTGCGTGCTTGGGTCGTGTTCTAAGGCACC
Source organism: Proteobacteria bacterium UBA7821 (assembly GCA_002480165.1). Taxonomy (GTDB): domain Bacteria; phylum Pseudomonadota; class Gammaproteobacteria; order Comchoanobacterales; family Comchoanobacteraceae; genus UBA6594. The sequence goes on from DLBP01000014.1 coordinate 8,750, forward strand.
ATCTATTCTGCTACAGATATCCAGAAAACCCAGATCGGCCTCATATTGTTGGCATGCTCTTTCTATTTCATTTAACTGTTGCGAGAGATCCCTCATCAACTTGACTGCCTCAATTTCTGTATTTTGAACTTTTTCCACTTTTCAACTCCTTTTTTTATAATTTAATCGATATCAGAAACCATGTCAAGACCGCTTCGGAATCAGATAATAACTTTCGACGCTCGAACATGCTCATCAACCAGTGTGCCTACTCATATGTTCCTCTTATACGCTAGCTAGGCCTTGTTGTTCTTTATTCTCATTATAGCATTGATTGCGCTTTTTTTCAACCAACATGAGCATTAAAAAACCAAGTAAACATCTGATTATTCATTCTATATCATTGATATTGCCTAATGACCATGAGCGTGCTATGATAAAGTTACTTATTGAACACTCAAGGTTATATGTTCTATTTATACCAACAATCTCTCACTTTCCCTAAGTTAATCATCGCGCTCTATCTGCTAGTACTGTTGTTCTTATCCCAATACATTCATCAATTTACCATAGACGCATCACTCGACTCACTGTCTCTTGAAAATGATGGGTCAGTCAACACTTACAGCGCAAGTCGCCAACAATTCGGCTCTGATGATGATATCTACCTGATACTCAATCACAACAATAGTTTGTTCTCACGACAAAACATCAACACACTCGCTAATATCAACGACACACTCAATCAACTGCCATCCATTGCCAGTACAACCAGCTTAGTCAATGTGCCTATCTTCAATAGTCGTCGAGCATCTGTATTATCTTTGATGAAAAAGCCGGCCTATCTCACCGATCAAAATGCTGACTTATCAAAATTAGAAAAAGCCGTGATCAATAATCCCATCTACCAAGAAACCATTATCAGCCGCGATGGTAAAACCACAACATTCTTACTCAAAGCTCAGGCTCACCAGGACCAATTCTACTCCATCGAACAACAGCGCAATCAGCTAAAAAAAACACCAAACTTATCCCGAGAAGAACAGGAAGAACTTGCATCACTAGATCAGCAGTACTGGTCCCTTAAGCAGCAATATAATGAGAAAAGAGATGATCTAATTCGTGAAGTGGACGATGCCATGAGTAGTGAACTGTTTGATTCCTTCGAACACAGTTTTCTTGGCGGTGGTCCTGTTATTATTTATGAAATCATACAATATCTTCATCGCGATATGATGTACTTTGGTTTTGGTATCATCGCACTATCGATGCTGATTCTAACCTATACATTTAGGCACATATACTGGTCAGTGTTGCCTGTTGCAATCTGTGTCTCAATAGTGATGGGTATGATTGGATTCTTGGGTTGGCTAAAATGGGAAGTGACGATCGTAACTGCTAATTTCCCTGCGCTTTTATTTATTATCTCTTTGGCAATGATGATTCACGTCATGATTAACCTAGAACAATCCAAAAGCCAATCGACCAATGATGCGCTCAATCTGAGTTTAAACAATATGTTTACCCCCTGTCTATACACAACTGTCACGACGATGATTGGTTTTATATCACTGATAGCTAGCCAAATCAGACCCATCATGGACTTAGGGTTTATTATGTGTATCGGACTGACCGCTGCTTTCATAACCGTCTTTCTTGTACTACCAGCTATGATTAAACTACTTAAAATGGATCAGGGAACCAGCCATTTACTTGATCAAACAGCCAACCCTTGCGTTCTTTGGGTCAGCACACTGAGTCAACGCTGCCCAACCATTCTTAGCTTACTATTGATTGGCGTGGTGATCATTGGCTCGTTTGGCATGACCCGTCTGACTGTAGATAATCGATTTGTCGATTACTTCATGGCTGAGACCAATATACACAAAAGCCTTGAATTCATTGATAATGAATTAGGCGGTACCATCCCCCTGGAAATCATTCTCAAGCGACTCGACTCAACTAGCTGGCTTAACTATAGTGAGCAGCCTATCATCGATACAATACACCAATGGGTATCCGCATTACCTCATGTAGGAAAAGTCGCTTCTCTGAGCACCTTAAGCGAATACATAGAATACGTGACGAAACAGCGCTCAGTTTCACCAAGTTCATGGACACTGTTAACTAAAACCATGCCTGAATCTGCAAGTCGTCTATTTTTAACGCCCTACCTGTCCGATGACGAACAAACGACAAGGATACTAGTCAGAGTGCCTGATTCAAATAAAGATTTAAAACGCAATGAACTCTACCACCAGATTTTAGATTACTTGGAACAAGCTCAAATTGATCAACCTTGGGAATATGAGGTGACTGGATTATTTGTCCTATATAACAATATGCTACAAAGCCTATTTAAATCACAGATCGTCACCATAGGGGTCGTTTATGGTGTTATCTGGCTGATGTTCATACTCCTATTTCGATCAATATCTGTAGCAACCATAGCGATTATCCCTAATATTCTGCCAGTCATTATTGTTCTTGGATTACTAGGCTGGCTGAATATCCCTCTGGATATGATGACGATTATGATTGCAGCCATCACGCTTGGCTTATCGGTGGATTTCGCTATCCACTATGTCCACCGGTTCAAACAAGCAGTTAGACAATCCAATGATTACGATCAAGCTGTATCGATATGCAATCAAAGTATTGGTACTTCAATATTTTACATGACCACCATTTTCATACTGGGTTTTAGTATCTTTCTCATATCTAATTTTTTACCCAGCATCTACTTTGGCTTTTTGACTGGATTGGCTGTATTCATGTCTTTCTTCACATCATTGACATTACTACCCATGTTGCTCAAATCGTTCAAGCCATTTTAGACTGGTTTTATTCTTCTGTCACCGAAGCAGCTGTGCTGGTTAACGCAGAATCAATCACTCGGATGGCCTCTTTCATGTAAGTGATTCGATGAAGAGTCATCGGTGTTTTATTCGCTTGACTGTCATTTGCTTTCGGTATAATTGCATGTTTAAACCCATGCTTTTGTGCCTCTTTTAAACGCAACAGGCCATTTTGAACCGGTCTCACCTCACCATTTAGACCGATCTCACCAAAAACAACCCAATCTGTTGGTATGGATTTATGTCGTAAGCTAGACAGTAATGCAACCAATAATGCTAGATCAATGGCGGTTTCAGATATTTTCAACCCACCGACGACATTCACATAAACATCATAGTTGTGTAACTGACAGCCACCGTGTCTTGACAGTGCAGCCAGTAATAAAACCAACCTTTGTGGATCAAGACCAACGGCAACACGTCTAGGGTAATTGGCAACACTAGAGTCTATTAAAACCTGAACCTCAACCAACAATGGTCGAGTCCCTTCCCAGGTTACCAGAACACAACTACCTGGGCTTGATTGTCGACAACCGGATAAAAAGATGGCAGATGGATTGCTCACTGGCCGGATACCTTGCTCGGTCATAGCAAACACGCCCAACTCATTTGAGGCACCATAGCGGTTTTTCACCGCCCGAATCATTCTAAAACGACCAGACTGTTCACCTTCAAAATACAACACAACATCGACCATGTGCTCTAATACTCGGGGGCCGGCTAGTGTTCCCTCTTTGGTTACATGCCCAACTAAAAATAAAGCCACATTCAGCTCTTTTGCCAAGGAAACCAAACGCATGGCACACTCCCTGACCTGGGACACACTGCCTGCAGCAGATGATAAGTCTGCAGACCACAACGTCTGGATAGAGTCGATTACTAATATACTTGGCAAAGTCTCCTTCACTTGTTCTAGAATCTGCTCCAATTGAGTCTGTGCCAATAACCACACTTGCTCAGAGGCAAGCCCCAGTTGCTTCATACGGAGTGAGATCTGTTCGAGTGACTCTTCACCAGACACATACAGCCCTTGTAATTTTTGTTGAGTGATATCAACCAGTGTTCGACTTAATAAAGTCGACTTACCGATTCCAGGATCACCGCCAATTAAGATTACGGATCCTGGAACAATACCGCCACCTAACACACGATCGAGTTCTGGGTTTTTCGTTAAGTATCTTTCTACTGCATTAACTGATACCTGTGACAATTTAACGGGCTTACAATTTTTCCCTAGAATCGTCATGGATCGCTTGTCCTGTTTCTGCTGAACATTTTCAACTAGCGTATTCCAAGATTGACAATTTGGGCATTGACCTTGCCACTTGGGTTCCTGCGCACCACAGCTGGAACAAATAAAGACGGTTTTCAAATGACTCTCTCCGGATTAATTGGTAGATATGTGCGACTGTCAGGTAAATCCAAGTAAGACAGAAGAGCTTGTAAGCACACTCGATAGCACGGTAGTAAAAATATAAAAACAACGAATATCTTAAAAACGTAGTCAGCGGTTGCAATGTGAACCCAATTTTGGCGCATCCATAGATCGTTTGAGCCAGAGAATGCCAGTGCATAAAATAAATACGTGTCCAGACATTGAGAGACAATGGCACTCATCATTGGTGGATAATACCACAGTTTACTCTGCTGTTTAAAATCAGACTCCAACTGGCTTCTAATGGATGAGAATAGATAAATATCCAGTAGTTGACTACACACATAGACACAAACAGAAGCAGCCGCTATCCTTGATTCTGTTATGACGAGTGACAATAGTAGTGCTGGGAACCAAGAGAAGAAAATAACTCGCTGTGCATGAATTGGTCCCATTATTCTGGTTGTTAAATCACTTAATATAACAATACATGGATACAGTAGCATCGCCAAGCTGAATGAACCATATTCTGAGTCAAAGCTAAACTGAACAAAGTAGTTGCACAGTACGATTAATACAGTGTGTATGACAACCAAAAACAATAGCATTATCGACTCAAATTGATATTATCACTAGTCTAAACTAAACTGGGCATTATTGCACTACCTAGTGCCACATAACGACAAGACAGCGTTAACATGGTGGTTACTCGTAATCAATCTCTCGCCTTTGAGCTTGCTCAATGAACTGTTGCTTGCTTCCGACAATTAGAAATTAATAATTTATTTATCTTAATACACACATATATTGACATATCACTCGTAAGCGTTCAGTATAGAGATGCTTTGGAGAGGTGCCCGAGCGGTCGAAGGGGCACGCCTGGAAAGCGTGTGTGCGGCAACCCCGTACCGAGGGTTCGAATCCCT
>DLBP01000014.1:14210-16317 GCA_002480165.1 Proteobacteria bacterium UBA7821
AATCCCTCTCTCTCCGCCAGTTTTTAATTCTCGAAAAGTTTTTGCTGGATTTTCTGTAGTTTCAAAGACGCTTAAAAACCCCAGTATTCATGCGCTTTAACGAATTTCAGTTGTGCAACACATGCGTACCTAGAGAATCACAAAATCATCATTTTTCTTTTCTTCAAAAATTAGCGTTAACTTTGCTATACCTGCATTGTTGACACAGATATCTATTTTCTCTTCAGTCGCCTCTAACTCAGCAAAACAACTAATAACAGAGTTTTTATCAGCAACATCCATTTTAATAGCCTTAGCATTGCTTAATTCATTACTTAAGTCTTTCAACTTATTATCGCTGCGACTAGACAGAATAACTCTAGCCCCTCGCGCATGTAAACATGCTCCCCCAAGACCACCAGATGCGCCTGTGATTAGGGCTGTTTTTCCACGAAGAGCATATGGTTGTGTAAGGCTCATATGCTAGGGTCCCAGATTAAACAGTTTAACTCAGGATTGTCTTGACACAAAAAGATGTTTTGTGCAACTATAATCTGTGCTATGATAGTTTTAGTTTCTTACGTTTTATACGGGAATATGCACATGAAGAAAATTACTCAGGGAGATAATCATGGCCAGTCATGGTGAAAATACAGATAAAAGCGATCACCCTACGCCAAGGCTTCAGGCGACAGATATAGGCATATTAGAATCTTCCAGCTTTATATTTTATAAGGCTTATTTCAGCTGGAAAAGAATGAGCGATAAAGTTTTAGAGCCAGCTGGGCTAACCCATACTCAGTATGTTTTTTTATGTGTATTGCAATCACTTGAATCTAAGCGCCAAAAAGCAACACAGAATGATCTGGCAAGATTAACTGATTCTGATGTAACAATGACTTCCCATGTACTACGCACCTTGCAGAAGTCCGGATTGATTGAGCGCAAGCATATTGATGGCGATGAACGAGCTAAGTACCCAAAACTTCTTCCCGCAGGCAAGCAATTAATCAAAAAAGCAGAAAAGATTATGGATAAATTTGAACAAGAATATTTTTCACCTATTAATAATAATTTTGATGATTTCATGCAGTGCCTAAAAGATTTAACAGCTGGCAGAGAGGCGTACCAATGAAGATAAGCTTTAAACCTCTTAGCGTGGCGCATTTTGAAAATTTACTTAAATGGTTACAGCAGCCTCATGTTAAAAAATGGTGGGATACTGATGTCAATTACACGAAAGAAGCGATACAAGAAAAATTTATGAGTGACATGGTATGAACACAGTAATTTTAGATAACGTAAGAGATAAAATCTTAGATTTAGTTGTGAGTATAAATCCTCACGACCCTCTAGAAAAGCAACATATTAATGATACCGCTGCTTGGATTAAAAATGGTGAGCAAATCTTTAGAATCACGAAGCCTGACAATCCTAATAAGCATCTTGTTTCTTATTTTGTTATGTTTGATCAAGCTAATGAAAAAATACTGCTTGTGGACCATAAAAAAGCGGAGTTATGGCTTCCATCTGGTGGGCATGTTGAGATAGATGAGGATCCTGCAGACACCGTGACAAGAGAGTGCATGGAAGAGTTGTATGTTACGGCTGAATTTTGGTCCAAAAAACCAGTTTTTATAACTCAAACAGTAACTGTTGGAAAAACAGCTGGTCATACTGATGTTAGCTTATGGTATGTGATTAAAGGCAATTCAAATATTGAGTATGATTTTGATCAAGAAGAGTTTTCAAGTATTAGATGGTTTGGTTTAGATGAAGTACCTTATGGGCGTTCTGACCCTCACATGGAAAGATTTATTAATAAGTTTAAAAATATTAGTCAACAGCCTGTTGACCAAATTCTTTGAGGAAGCATTGTACGATTATTGGCATAAATCATATCAACATATCTGTTACAGATATTGCGAGATCATTTTTGTTTTATAAAGATGTCTTGGGGTTTAATCCATTGTGTGAATCTGAAGGCAGCGCTTATTTTTTGGCTGGCGATCCTGATACACCTGGGTGTTTATGGTTCTCTCTAGATTTCGACCGTAATCATGTTGCAAGCCCTTACCCCAGTGTGTGGATGATAAGCGCCAACCAATTTCTGTGGCAGGGGTAAAAG
>DLBP01000014.1:16700-22805 GCA_002480165.1 Proteobacteria bacterium UBA7821
TGTAACCATATTTTTCAAAGTGGCTGTTTATCTTGATAATTAATTTTTTAGTTGTTTCTAAATCCTGTAACTCAGGAAAATATTCCATAACTTTTGGATCTTAGTTAATAGCAAACATTGATTCAAGGTCTTCATCAACCCATGTGCGTAAAATTAATCTGTCAGTTTCTAATATTTTCATAACTCAATTACCTCTTGAACAATAGGTTTGCCATATTCGGCGCTACCTGCTTTGACTGTTAAGTTATCAAGAGGTTTGTAGTAAGAACTGCTATGGGTATGGCCACATAAAACTAAGAAATCGATGTCTGGATTATCTTTTGCAGCGTTCAGCAACACATCGCCAGTTATTTTTGAAGCAAAAAATGGCAGATAATCATCGTTGCTGATTTCGCCTTCATGCATGCAGCTTTATCTAAATGGTGGCACAATAATTTTTTTACTCAAATGTTCTTGAACCGCTAATTGCAGATTGTTCTCTAATCTTTTGGCATCATTATCAGCTAATTTTTGCATGGCATCTAGGAGCTGATATTTACCAATAATGTTACCTTCTCGAAGCTCTTGGATCATGCGACTATCATTCAGCATCACTCTGCTATCAGAATAATTACCATACCGGCCATCAGCCCAGCAATCTTCTCCAAGCAGCAGAATATCTTTGCTTAATGGATTTTCTTGGGATAACTGAGTAACTTTTTGTCTAACATTTTTGACGCCACTTTGATAATAATCATGGTTGCCTAAAACAAAACAAATTGGTTTAGCGATATGCTTGGCCATTTCTTCAAGAGTATCAGGAATAGTTTGAGACTCAGCAATGTCACCACTAACTAAAACCGCATTAGATTTTGTAGCGACAATATCTTGATAGAATCTTTTTCTGTCAGCAGATTCTAGAAAATTCAGATAAATATCAGTTACTCAAGCTAATTTCATGGCAGCCTACTGATAACCTTATCCAAAACAAACTGGTATGCTTCATCAAAATTCCACTTTAATCCAGTTGGTAGTAATGCATGCATATCTGACTGGAAAGCTTGATGCTCACGCTTAAGTTCTAGGTTCTTTATGAACTCATCTTTAGTAAAATGAGAATCATCATTGGCGCAGTATTTAGTAAATATTTCAAATACGCGATCCAGATTGATCAATTCATTTTTGGTAACATACCACAAATCAAATAGATCCCGTCCTTTGCGTCTTTGGTAAAGTGCTCTAAGTTTTGTTGCCATTAACTCATCAATCTCATAAGTTGCAATTTTGGCATTGCCGCTCCACCAATCAGAATCAACATTGAACTCTTCAGTGCGTGATGGTAGCACTTGGAAATGCTCAGTGGTGTTGATTTCAATTTTTAGCTTTGCTGGCATCTTATTGATCGCTTCATATTTATAAATCAATTTGGCACTGCGCTGGGTAATTTTACATTTAGGATCACCAAGCCAAGGTTTTAGAACTGCTCTTATTGCGTCTATTGTTTGCCCTATGGGATCAGCATTTTTTTGAACAAAATCTATATCTTCACTATACCTAGAAGGAGGCTTGAGGAATAATTTGTTCAGTGCTGTACCACCTCTAAAAACTAACGCTTCGCTTACATGTGGATCATTATATAAATCCACCAGTGCTCTGCTTATTATTAAGTCTTGTTCAACTTGATTAAGCAATTGCCATCCAGCATTTTGCCGCCATCTTAAAATTAATTTTTCTGGTATCATAAATCACTCTCAAAATGAGTATTTTCAACAATTTTCCATTTTTTACACCTAGGGTGACCAGTTTTTGATATGTATGGAACAAGGGAAACATAGGGGCGAACAACAGTTTCTATATATTCTGCTAATTTTGCTATTATTTGTTCCTTCTTATCTTCATCCTCTAGAACATCAATCCTTTCTAGCATAAAGCCCAGCCTTTGTATCTGGCATATTTCTCCTAATTCTTCAGCAAGGGCAATGAGTTTGTTTTCATCAATGCTAGGTGCAAGTTCAGATAAAACAGTAGCAATGTGGCTAATGCCACCAGCTCTTTTGCTGTATTTAAATAAATCTATCGCAAGTAGCTCTGGAGTAGATACTTTTAAATATCCAGTGCTGACTACAAAGTCTTGAGTTGGAAGCCCCTCTAAAGACTCTTTGTGAACAAGCTCAATAACAACCGCGCCAAAGTCAAGAGGGTGCTTTATACGTTGATTAGTAATGACTTGAAAACGAGCTGGCTTTTGATGAGTTGCGCCATAGAATAATCCAGCACTTAATAACCCCACATAGTAATCAGCTTTTAAGTGCTGCATTATAATAGGGATTAGTTCTTCTGGTGGTATAGAGCCACAGGGCTTGTGTTCTGGAGGTACAATGACATAAAGCCCCTTAATTGGGGTTATGATATTTCCTGCCTTTTTAAGGCGGTATAGTCCGGTTTTAGCTGCATTTTCTGAGATACTTAACTCATCGATTATTTCTTGGTAAGTGAAATGCACTCTACCAGACATTCTTAATTTCTCTAAGTAATCAAAAAACACAGCATGTCCTTTAGGTGTTGAAAAATGAAACCTATAGGACATATTAGACAGATTATTTTCTTAAGTCAAGCATTTTTGTGTTCAAAATGTCCTCAAGGTTACGATTTTCGACACCTAGAGGTCATATCGCACATGGTGGTATTGCACATTTCCCACCCAGTTTGGAGAGCACTATATTGAGGGAAACTAACCTCCGTCAGTGACTACAAACAAACTTTCATATGCCCGATATAGCACAGCCTCAAAAGCCCAGCATTTGTCGGCTTTTTTGCTGTTTTCAATTGACTTCCTCTCTCTAAAAACACTCCTTTTTCTCTAATTTTCCTGCTATATATACCCCTTTCCTGAAAAACACCACTCTTAGAAAAACGAAGTACGGAGCTTTTAGTCATGGGCAGGACATTATCATCTGCTCGAATGGTGAATCTGGCTTTATAGCAATTCTCCTTACGCGACTATGGAAGTGGGTCCTCGGAAAGGCCGAAGGATTGTTTGAGTTTGTTTGCTAATGCCTGCTTCTGCTTTTTCAGCTTATCGTCTGCATCATCATCCTGCCACGAGAGGCTTCCTCCGGTTTTTGCAATGCCATTTTTACTGGAAAAAAGAGACATATCACACAAAATGGACTGGACCTGATCAAACGGTTTGGGGGCTTCTCTCGGACCGTTTATTTTTGTGCGGCTGGTTATTCCACCATCGGCTATGGTCACGTTGTCAAAGACGACGAGGACTTGTCAGTGGGTATTGATGAGGCGAAGGAAGAAGAGCTTTTGCGCCAAGATGCCCAGATCGAAGAGCATGCCGTCCTTCGCCTGATTAAAGTGTGCATAGAAGTCATACGCGAATGAACCTTTGTTGAATGAGCTGCCATATGTTAGCGAAGGTCCAATATAAAACCATGGCAGAGGGAAAGGGATAAAACAGTAATAGAAACCCGAAAGCCATAAAATATAAATTGAGTTTCTGCTTGCGAAGCTCTTTTGCACTAACAATCTTATTTTGATGAATTAAGGCAGCAAAAACAGTTAATAGTGTCATTAAAATCGGCAATAGATTGATGCTGTTTCCTAATAATGGGATGTGCACACCAAAGCCAGAAACTGCATCCGGATAAGTAAGGTCTCTTATCCACATAAAGGAGTGCCCTACAATCTGGTCAGATTCGCCCAAAACATTAAAAATCGCGATCGAGAAAGGGAAAGGTGCCAAAGTCAGCAACAAAGGCTTTAAATTATAAAACGGAGTGACACCTTGTGCTTTATGAGCCGCCATAAATTTATTATGGGCTTCCTCTCCTGAAAAATTCGCCTTGATTGTCTCTAATTCAGGCGCAAGACGCGCTTGAATATGTGACACACTTCTCTGTGATCGCGTTAAAAGCACATTTGCTGGCAAAATAAAAATTTTAAATAGCAGAGATAGCAAGATAATGCTGATACCCCAGCCTAGACTGTGCAGTGAATGAAGCCACAACAAAACCTTTTCTATCCCAATACACATCAATCTAAACGGCTCCCATAAATGAGCATATTGAAGTTTTTGCAACGGTTGAGGCAGTTTAGCCAAGTCAGATTTAAGCAAAAGTTGCGCCTGAAATTTCTGCCTATTACCACCTTCTTTCAAAATCAGTTTTTCATCAGTAAACGATATTTCGGTGTTGATATTACTGACGATCAAAATTTTGGAATGCCCAACAATGGCTAAAGATTGGCTGGGAGTTAATGCGTAAAAGTTCTCATCATTCAGCCTTTCAACGCCGTTTTCATTAATAATATAGGCAGTCACCCCACTATAAAATGAGGCCAATCCCGAATAAGAAAACGGGTCTCTAACTTTATCTTCAATAACGGCATTAAAATTATCACTATCGACATCGAGCGTTTTTATATCGGCTCGCGCGAATTGAAGAAAAGCCTGCGCTGTGAGGAGTATGAGAAAAATATAAATATGCTTTTGTGTCATTAAGTAGTGACCTCATCTGATAATAACCTCATGTCGATAAAGCCAAAGCCAAGCTCACGAGTGTCGTTATTCACACCCACAGATTTTGGCGTAGTTGGTTTATCTATCTCAAAACGGATGGTGTACTTATGATCTTGGGCATCAGGTAACGCAAATGTAAATTGCTTTGGCTTGGCCTCGCCCACAGAAATTTGAATATTGCCGACTGGTTCATCATTTATAAAAACACTGGCCGTTTGCTTGGGGTTTTTAGGCGTAATGAAAGCTTGTAAATTGAAGGTAACAGATTTAGCGTTGCAATCTGATTCAGTTTGAAATTCAATCTCAGCTTGACCTCCGTCAGACCAACGACCCCATGGTTCCTTCGAAGACAGACCCGTGTTTACTACATCGTCACGACTAAAAGAAAATACGTCATTGAAGACTATTGGCGAATACATCTCATAAATTAATACTTCACGCAACTCATCCAAAGATGCTGCCTTATATCTTGACCAATGTTTAGGTTTGAATGTGTGAAGGCGATCGTAACCGTCAGCATGTCTATTTGCATTACTACCGTGATATATCCAAAAGTCGTGTAACCGCTGCTGGGTGTTCTCCAATTTCTTCAATGAGATTGTGCCAGAATCGTTAAGGTTACCGCACTGCATGAGATCGCAAACTGTCGCACCGATGTCGATAATAGAGACAACATTGTCTTTAACCCTGAAGCTATGCTGGGAATCAAAATCTTTGAACATTATTAGGGGGTTATATGCGCCAAGTGGTTTTATATTATCCATAGACAGAAAGTCAGCGTTGCTATGAAAGTAATCCGGATTTTCCTGGACAACCTTTCTTGCATTTATATTGGCTTCAAAGCCGTGGTCGGACATAAAAAAGATAGCTGTATTATCATATGCACCAATCTCTTTTAACTTTTCGATCACTGTTGAGGTACGTGTCGACATGAAATTAATTGTATCGATAAAGCCGCTAACATTCTGCTTCTGATGTAATGTGTTCTTATCATATAACTGGCCAGAGTCATTTATCATAAATGGCTGATGACTGAAAAAAAAGTGAATGAAAATCATATTGCCAGGCAAAGTTTCGTCATAAACAATATGATTTGGCAACTTTTCTAATAGCCTAGAGTCAAATTTCCAGTTGTGTTTATTAAAGGAATGATGAAGACCCTTCAGGATACTTAATTTGGCAGCATTAAGCCCAAAAGCATTGTTCAGGGCATAAAAATATAGCAGTGACGGGTTTTGTTTTTGGCTCAAATTTAGACGTTGAGCTAGACGTCGAGCTGGATAATAGATCTCACTTTTTATCCCACTAACTGATGATTTATTAAGAAAGTTATCCTCTGACTTGATCGAAGACTGAAGTGTTTCACTGTTATCATTAACCGGGCGTGTGAGAAAAAAACCGGACAGGCTATATTCTGTATTTGGATATGTTGTTACTGAGTTTGGATAGAAATCAAAACCACTCAATGTGTTTTTAAATGCTTTTCCATCTTCTGAATCAATGAAGCCATTAAATGCGCTGCCTTGAATTTGATCAAAACTCAAGATGAGGACGTTTTTCTTCCCGAGAGTAATTGTTTTCGTTTCATTTGTTGAAAA
>DLBP01000033.1 GCA_002480165.1 Proteobacteria bacterium UBA7821
TGCTGTGATCAATTTTGATTTAAGCGCACCTTCTAGATCTTTGAACAATTGTCGTCTTGGTTGATATTTGTCTGACATGTCATTATCCATTATTATTTTAATTAACTAAATTGATTATAGTACAAATTAATAGTTTTTGCTGGCAAATCGCTCAAATAAACGCCAGAAAACCCAAACAGTAATTAATCGAATCCTCTGTAATCATCCATCAAACCTTTTAATGGATAAGTGACAACATAGGATATGCCCGATCCTAGCACGCAAGGTACGTAAAAGTATCTTCTCGACAAAATACCCTACTGTCTGCCTGACTCACAAATGGTTTGATGGATTTTTCGCAAAAACTGCTTTTGATTGTGTGAAAAAAGTTAAGACAAAGCCTAATCATCACCACAATCAAAGCCTCAGCGTACTCACTTGATTACTTAACACAAACGCCTCTTCTTTTTTTTGAAGCCAAATAATCTCTATAGAACCACGTTTTGGCCAATAGCGATGGCCCAAATAATCCATTATCTGACTCACACGATTAGGTAATAAATAAGTATATGGTGTAAAAAAAACTGTCTCATATTGCTCTAGCGATAGATCATAGCGCTTGAGTATTTTTAATAAGGACGTCAGCGAGTAGATACTCCCGGCCCACTGAGGCTTAACTAAGCGTCCCATCAAGTACTCAATACCCCAAACGCTTGCCATATTAATACCCACCAAAACGACAAAACCATTCTCACAGACAACTCGACTTAACTCTTCAAATAATGCAACAGAATCATCAACCATTTCGTGAACATATGGACAAATTACCATAGAAAACTGGTTGGCTGGCACGGGTAAATGCAGACCAGTCAAATCACAACAGACATTTAAACCATTAGAAGACAAACCATCACGAGGGTCTAGATGCACAAACACCTGGCCATGATCACAAGCTCTCCGATAAATCGACCGCCCACCTATTTGAAGTAAATAGCTGGGATAAATCTGGTCAACCCGACAAGCCACCTGGTTAACAACCAACTCATAGGCCTTCTTACCGACAGGCGTTTCATACCAACTCTCGAGCTCTATTAATTTCTTAATTAAATGTTCGACACTCACACAAACCCCACGCTATCTGCTCTAAACAGTATAAATACATGACCTGATCGTGACAAGTGGTAAAACACACAACCTGACATTAAAAGCGCTCTACAGATAATAAAATGTATGTTAACATCGCTATATGAGCCGAGTCATAGCCATCCCAGCACTGCAAGATAACTACATATGGATTGTAGAGCAAAACAATCAAGCGGTTGTGGTTGATCCTGGTGAATCAAAGCCAGTACTCGACTATCTCAGAAACAATAAAATCCAACCTGTTGCCATTCTAATCACACACCACCACCTCGATCATACTGGAGGGATTGGTGAACTATTAAGCCAATTCAATATACCTGTTTATGGTCCAGCTAAGGAAGTAATACCGCACCAAACACATCGACTGTTTGAAAAAAACCTGGTCCACATTGCCAGTATGAACCTTACCTACCAAGTAATTGAATGCCCCGGCCACACACTAGGCCATATTGCTTTTTATGGTCACCGTCAATTATTCTGTGGAGACACCCTATTTTCAGGCGGCTGCGGACGAATCTTTGAAGGAACTCACGCCCAGATGTATGAATCACTCACCAAACTATCCGCCCTACCAGATGACACTCAAATCTTTGCTGCTCATGAATACACGCTATCGAACTTAGCGTTTGCCCACGAAATCGAACCAAACAACCAGTGCATTCAATCGGCAATCACCAAGGCAAAACTCAATCTCTCAAAGCATATCCCCACCCTACCAAGCACTATTGGGCGCGAAAAAACAATCAACCCGTTCTTGAGATGCCAGACACTAAAAAGCCAGATGGGAACAGAAGACGAACCATCAACTTTTTCACGACTTAGAGAAAAAAAAGACTCGTTTCGTTAAGGATAACAGAACCCATACTCAGCCTGATACCGATCACTGCCTCGATCAAGCGTATTAGAATTACACACGACATCACCAACTGAATAAAGTCAAACAAATAGATTGATGAAAGAGCAATTAGTGATTAGAATGAATAATATTGACAACACAGCTTATGAACGATATCAACCAAATTAAACTAGATCAACTCAATCAATCGATTAAACAAAAACCGATTGTTAAAGACATTTCATTCTCAGTTTCATCAGGACAGATAGTCGGCTTACTCGGATCAAATGGATCGGGAAAAACAACGACATTTAATTTAATATCAGGGTTGTCCATGCCAACCAGTGGCAATATCTACTTGAATGATCAATGCATCACAGCATTACCAACGTATCAGAGAGCTCGGCTTGGTATCACTTATCTACCCCAAGAACCCAGTATCTTTCAGGGCCTAACTGTTCGGGAAAATTTACTAGCCGTTCTAGAACTCACACCATCTAGTCAAGCACAACACAGACAGCAACTTGAGTTACTGTTAGAAGAATTTCAAATAACACACATTGCGAACCACCTGGGACGTGTATTGTCAGGGGGAGAAAGGCGTCGTGTGGAAATTGCCCGAAGTATTGCCATGAACCCGACATTCATCCTAATGGACGAGCCGTTTGCCGGTATCGACCCGAAGACGATTGAGGAAATTAAAGGCTTACTCATCCAACTCAAGCATCGATCGATTGGCATCATCATTACGGATCATAATGTGACAGAAACATTAGCTATTTGTGATGAATGCCACATTATTCATAGCGGAAAAATCATAGCCAGCGGCATGGCCGACGAAATCAAACAAAACAAACAGGCCAGAAAACACTATTTAGGTGAGCATTTCAGTAACGCTTAGTGCATGTCATCAATTTGACGAATCAATTTATTGACCAAAGAATCGACTCGTACATATAGGTCATCTGACACCTCGCTGGCAAAAAACTGATGATGCCCAGGCATTGTGACCAAAGCCTTCATAGCAAACAGATCGCCGTCTTTAGAGCATGTTACCTGAATTCGGGTAATTCGATTTGCGTGCTTTTCTACTTTTTTAAATTTATTGGTTAATTTCTCTTTTAAATGGTTGGAGATGTCAACATCATGTCCTATAAATTCTATATTCATTCGTATGGCTCCATCGATTGATACAGGTTAATTATAGCACAACTTTCGGATTAGTGCTGACATAGACACGCTCTAGTAGTTGAGCTAGACGAATCCCTGCTTGCTGCAAGCGCTGATTCACAATTGGCATCACGTCATTAACGTATGCATGGTACAAGCGAGGATACTTTGAAGTGACCGACTCAGTCGCATAGCCTTTACAATAACTTGAACGCGGGTATTGTTTGGGATAAATACTTTCGTGTAATGCAAATGACTCTTTGAACCAATCCTCAATTGACGCAAGCCCCCACGATTCGATCGTTGCTTGATCAATGTGATTTAGATAGCGGGCGTACTCACTAAATGAGTAATCGGTTTGCCTAATTAGTAATTGATCCCAAACATAGTGTAGCTTGACAGGATACTTAGAACCGAACCAATAAACCTGACACTGATTACCCCCTTGATCTTTACCATTACCAACGTGTAATGGCTGATGAATATCAGCGACCAAATGAATAATCCATTTCAAGGACTCCAGTTTTTTTTGATCATCTTGATTGCCAGTAAGCTGATCGATGTGCTGAATCAGAGCCTGATATGACGGGTGCTCCTTTAGCGTTTTCTCATCATAATCTGCAATATAATGGGCTGTTTTTGTTTTAGGCTTCCGCTGCTTGATCTCATCAGCCCAATTTGAAAAATCAGCCAAATCTCGGCCTTGTGTTAGGTTCATCACAGCAACCAACGCACTTTCTGTTAAATGATTTTGAGCAATCTGCGCAACAACACGATGCCCAGTTTTACTCCACGCCATGACTGGCGCCAGAATTATTATGACAACCAGCACGATGTGCCTATTCACAACAAACCAAGCTCTAGCTTCGCAATATCTGACATCATCATTTGTGACCAGGGCGGATCTAGTACCAGCTCAACATCAACTTGCTTGACCGCCTCGATCATGTAAAGCTTTCTTCGCGCTTCCTCCATTAAAACCGGCCCCATGCCACAGCCTGGTGCCGTTAAAGTCATCACCACACGAATAGAAACCCCCTCAGTCTCCTCATTAACCTGGCAGTGATAAATCAATCCCAAATCGACTATATTGACAGGTATTTCTGGATCA
>DLBP01000100.1:0-7186 GCA_002480165.1 Proteobacteria bacterium UBA7821
AGCATTCAGTGGACTCAATTAAAGCACCTCAGGTGGTTATGACATGCAGCGCTTGGATGATTGATAGGGGTCAATATAAAAAAGCGTTGGGTCTGTTTGTGCTACCGATCACAAATGTGGCTGATCACGCTGACTATTTTGAAAGGAAAGCTTACCTATTGCTGAAAATAGGGCGTTCAAAAGAGGCTGTAGAACACTATCAGCGACTATTGAGTGTTAATCAGAATAATGCCGCTTGGTGGTTGGGTTTGGGTTCTGCATATAAAGTAATGGGTAGCACAATTGAAGCAGGGGATGCGTTTCAAAAGGCATTGGCTCAAGCACCCAAAACTGCCGGGTATAAGGCATTTTTGATGCGGGAGATCAATGGGTAGCGTAGAGAAAAAAATCGATTTTTATCAGTATTTATGGCAGATGAATGCGATTGGTGATCGAGAGTACAGCATCATTAGAGAACGTCAGCTGAGTGACGATGAAATATCCACTCGCATCAAGACGGCGGCTAATTTAATTACAATTTATAGGCAACAGTGGGATGCATTGGAGCAAGCAGATTTAAATCGGCATTTTTCTGATGATCTATTAGATAAATTAAGCACAACAACCTGTCAACGATTTAAAATCATTCCTTACGATTTAGATAAATCAGGTAAATTAAAAGTAGCGTGTGTGAACCCATTATTGAATGCGATGCGGAAAGTCGTCTCAAGAGAAATCCCAGCATTTAAAATAGAATATTGTCTGGCTGATAAAGAGACCGTTTTGCGATTATTGAAGGTTTACTATCGTGACATTAGCCATATTATTGATAAAGCTCAGGAAGCTTCTGGTGAGTCTGCATTTTTGTCGGGTGATTCAGCTGGCCTGGATACACTCATTGATCAAATTGTCATTGATGGTTACGAACGTCATGCAACTGATATCCATTTGGTTTTTCAGGGTGATATATTGTTTTATCGTTTGCGATTGAATAACTGTTTTTTCCCGATGATTAAGTTACCAAATCCAATTAGTATGGTATTAAAAAATCGTCTATTAATCCGTAGTGGGTGTGCTTTTAATCGTTTGAACAATGTCCGAGATGCAGCAGTGGAGATACCCTATAAAGACACCTGCATTCCAGTTAGGGTATCGTACGTACCCACTCCAGATGGTTATTCTATCGTATTGCGGATTATCAGGCCCAGTTATCTCAGCTTCAATAAGGATGATTTTCTACCAGAACAGTGGAGTGATTTTATTTTTCAGATGAAATACAACCGAGGTTTGGTGTTAATTACCGGACCTGTAGGTAGTGGTAAAACAACCATATACTATTCCTCAATGCAGTATCTGGCTTCTGAGAGAATGAAGATTATTTCGTTAGAAGATCCAGTTGAATCCAATGTGCATGGGGCTTTTCAGGTGGATCTTGGTAAAACCAGATTGACATTTTCAGATACCATGAAGGTGATTCTACGACAAGATCCAGATATCGTCATGATTGGTGAGGTTAGAACAGAGGAAGAAATCAAGAGTGTGTCCGCTGCGAAGCTTAGTGGTAATATGGTTTTCACCACTCTACACGCCTTGACCCCTTGGGATACGCTAATCAAACTGAGACGTTTGGGTTATCCAGAGGAGCAGCTACTTAATCAGTCTGTGACTATTTTAACGGTGAGATTGGTTCCGATCATTTGTTCAGATTGTGCCGAGGTCTATCAACCGACGGCTGAGGAGATGAGGCAACTTGAGGTGCTGAACTTACAGAGTGATGTGAAGTCATTCAAAAAAGCGGTTGGCTGTGAAGTCTGTCAATACAGTGGCTATGTGGCGATGAAGCCGTTTTATGATGTGTTAACGGTTGATGCTTCGCACATGACAAAATTAATGGATAATTGGAACTCCTTGCGTCAAGACAGTCATCTACATGGGCCAATTAATCACATGCGTTCATTTTTGATGGGGTTGATGAAGAAAGGGGACATCGATTTAAAAACGTTATTTGGGTTTTTGATAGAATGAAAGCTTTTTGGTTATTATACAGGCGGCATGGTAATCGACATAATTGCATCCTTTATGCACCAAATGAAAACAAAATGCTGGAGATGTTGCCAGATGATCTGGTGATTACACGTATTCGACGTTTTCCAAGTGTCATTGATATACCTATTCGTTTTTTACAGCGAAATTTAATGATTAGTCGATTTAAAAATAGACGGTTGATGTCATTATTTGACACGATTTTGAATTCATTGGTTAACGTTGATTGGGATTTGAATAGCTTACTACAAGAGAGTATATTATCGGGTCACATGTTGTATTTACAGTATGAATACTGTGTTTTATTCCATTCTTTGGAATCAGGTAATCCACTGAGTCAGTCATTGGTTCGTTTTTCAGGTATCCCTAGCCACATTTTGACAATGATCGGCTTTGTTGAAAAAGGCGTCGATTTTGTGATGATTCTTAAAAATTGTATTGCTTACTTCGAAATAGGTGTTAAACGAAACTATTCTTTTTCTAAGTACTTTCATTTTGCTAGTTTTCTAATTATGCTGGAGGTACTGTATGCTTCATTTTTAGCACAAAACGAGCTGAAAGATTATTTTTATTACTTCCGGATGGTGATGCATGAACCGCCTATGGTGGCCAAGTACTTTTATGAATTATTTACCAGCTTTAAACCCAGAGAGGTGGTGACCACCTTTTTCAAGATATATGCTGTATTATTTCTAATTAGATTTCTATATTCTATGCTCAAACCACTGAGGTGGATACTTGACTTTATTAAATTGTATATGCCGATTTATTCCAATATTGAGTATTTGAGGTGTCAGTTAAATGTATTTTACGCCATCAAATTGGCTGACGAAACGATGATGAGTTATACGGATAGCCTTGATATTATTGGCAGACAAATCGACAATATCTTTTTATTGAAAAGGTGGCAGAAGGTTAGGGCTGAGCGAGAAGTGTATAGTGAACCGGTGACTGAGATGGTGAATCAATTGTTTGCCAACAGCAAAACGATGGCTCGATTGAATAAGGGCCAAAATAGTGTTGGGTCTGCTGATATTGAGCTCATTGATATGGATCTTAAGCATAAGATTTTTATTAAGGATATGATTGTGTTCGCGTTTGCAATGTTTTTTGTAGTTGGGTTACCTATCTGGAGCATGGTGAGTGTCTCGATGACGCAGTATGAATTTTGGATGGTGCGTTTAAGGAGTGGTTAGTCACATCCAGTATAGGGAGGTGGCAGTGTGTGTGATAGGTTAACCTCATTGCCAGATACATTAAAAGTAGCAAATTTTTTCCCTTGATCATTCGCGACTCTTTGGCAAAGAAAACCAGTTATTTCGGTTTCGTGATGATTAATGCCATCGTGTACATTAATGAGCTGTGCATTTTTCCCTAGAGCGGTTAATTTCAGCTCGGTGCCTTTGAGTAAGGCGCTAATACCTGGCTGCTGGTCTTTAAACGAGACATAGACGCTGAGATGGCCATCGGTATCAATGGCAGCGTATGCATTGTTTAGGTAGACAATGTTTCCATTGTGCCAGAATGCATCGCTATGATCAGCGTCAGCATGTCCGCTACCTTGGTAGAGAGTCGGGGATTGATTGTAATCTTCAGTCACGGTGTCGAGAAAAGCTTGTACCTTTTTATGTTCAATTTCGACTTGATGCTGGAGGTCTCGGCTAGCGAGCTCAAAGCTATAAGCTGGTATGAGACAGATCGATAAGACTAGTAGGTATCTAAGCATATTTTACTCCTCAACAAGTTGGCACTGATTGATTGGTGGTGGTAGTGTGATTGTCAAATCGATAGCTGATTCAGTGCTGTCAAAGCTTTTGAGCATGCCAAATGTTTGTCCTTGTGGATTGGTTGGACGAATACATTGAAAGCTAGTGATGTCATTTTCATGGTCATCAATCTGGTTGATGTCTATTATTTGATTGCTATTCGATAGGCTTAAGAAAACTAATGTTGTACCGGCCATTAAGTTGCTGCATGAGACGTTATCTGCCTGTGATTTAAATACAACATGAACGGCTACCTGCTGGTTTTGATTAACAAAGGCGTAGAGGTTGGCTAGGCAAAAATGATTGGGTATAATCTGGCTGATAGCATTGGGATGATTGATATCAGCAGAGCCAATATTGCTAAACTGGTCCTTATTGATATGGTAGGACTGTTTCGTTTGATTAAGTATGTCTTCAATCAGATACAGTTCGGTTTGAATTTGGTTAGCAAACTGTTGGTTGATCAGGTCAACATTGGCCCAACTGGGTATCAGGTTGGTCATCATGGCCATACATGCCAGTATTATCACCTTCATGTCGTAGGTTCTTCGAGGTTATCGACGCGCTCATAGCGTCCAATGCTTTGACTATAATAATAGGTTGTTTCATCGGAGTCTTGACATTCAATACGCCCCAGGGAACCGGTGACCTCTCCTATTTTCGTGTCTCCATCCGGACAAACAATTGCTTCATCATTGCCGCCTTGTGGGGTGGAGTCAGATTGGAAACTGGCACCACCACGGGCGAAAGCGCCTGTCAACAATATTGCTGCGATTGTTAAAGAACTTAATATTAGGTTTTTCATGATCTCATCTCCTTTAGTACTCAATATTATTATAGTACACAGTGTCGGATTTTGACGGATATCGGAGCTAGTTTGTGAAACTATAGGAACACATTGACCAGGGGGGGCCGTCAATTCCAGTTAGTAAATTAGCTGGCGTACCGTCTCCATCTAAATCAATGGTGCCCATTGGGAAACCTTGGTTTTCAGTCGATGGGTTATAACACACCCAGCCAGTAATAATGCTGTGTGTAGGATCGCCTGCTTCCAATGTGGATTTATTGATCAAGTCATTGGTTAGGTTACCACCCACAGCACAAAAGGCCACGATTTTTCCATCTAGAGTCGGTGATATATCACTTTGTTCGCTTGTATTCTTAAATCTGGCTTCGATACACAGTTGGCCGATGTGGCTTGCAGATAGATAATCAAAGTTACTGATGTTGTCGATGCTGGCATCTTTGTGATTATCGACTTGGACAAACCCTGCTTTAATTTCAGCGATGGGTGTGTAGTTTGAGAGTTGGCCGGTTGTGTAGGTGATGTGTATTAGAGGCAGGTTTTCTTGGTGATGTGTTAGATTCAGCTCAAGAGTCCGCATACTGGCCACAACTTGATTGGCTAGCTTAAGTTGTGCTGCCAGCTGATTGCTCAGCAGGACAATAGAATTTTGTTGCGCAAACGATGAAGTGGTTAACACCACTATAAACGCAAGCAACGAGTGTAAAAACATCATGATAAGCTCCTCTTATACATACTACTATTATAGCACTTATCGATCAATCAGTAAACATAATTAGTTGATTATATTGTTTTATTCGACAATATTTATCGGGTCTCTCAGGCAGTTGTCTAAGTAGTCAGTGCCGGTTATTTTTGTTTTATTCAAGCGGCCATTTGACTGAGTGTAGCCAAAGGCGGAGCCGCCATTGTTGAGATCGTTATGCGGGTTAATGCACTTCCAGCCACTTGAACCCTCCATATTTTTCGCATGAAGTTCATCATGGCTAACCAATTCCAGGTCGATTAGTTCACTGCCATTTCGAGTGAGTGCGCACAAGATAACCGTTTTGTTAGCGAATATTGGGCTTGCATTTTTAATTTCACTCATGTCTTTGAAGTGAACTTCTAAGCATAGGTGATGGTTGAATGTGACCTTATCGGCTGTGACGGTATCAAATGTGCTATTGTCTTCCAAATCTTCATCAACAAACCCCCAAGATAATGTTCGCACAATCGTATTTTTCTCAATTTGTTGGACCTCTGTCGCTTTATGTCGACAGTAGTTGTCTTCAAATGAAATGCTACAAAACTCTTGGCGACCGGGTCCTATACTACTGCCTTTTTGTAAAAATTCTTTCCTAATTTGGTTAGTGATGACGACGATTTTTTTTTCAGCCTCACCCATCTGGTTAGATAGATTGGCTGATAAAATCTGAGACATGTCAATACTGGCATAGAGTTGACTGAAGATGCATACATTTAGCATCATGAAATATGGCAGTAATGAATGCATTGTGCTGATCATGTTAGCCACCAATTGTGTCATAGTTGGATGATTGGCAATTGTATAAAACACCGGTATTAATTCTACCGACTTGAGAGACTGTCTCGGTGATGGGGTCATAATCAAACCCAAAGCCAGCCCCACCATTATTGAACTGTTTGTGAGGGTTGAAACATCGCCATCCGGCATGGCCTGTTGGAATAATCGCATGATTCTCATCATTAAAACCATCAGATAAATCCGAGTCTATGTAGTTAATGTCCACCAATGAACTATCGTCTTTGGATGAGATTGCACAGAGGACAACGGTTTTACCAGAATAAAAAGGGAGTGCGAAATCGATTTCAGCTGAGTCTTTAAATTGAACTTCTAAACACAGGTGATTTTTAAAAACGCTATTACTGGGGGTGGCGTGTTCAAAATGAGCAAAGTAATCAGAGGTTGTGGTTTGTTGAATATAATCTTGATAATCTGTATCGCTCTCGTCACCGTTGAGTACAAATCCCCACATCATTTTATCAATGATGATCGCTTGTTCAGCCGACTGGGTTGCGTCATCTTTATTGAGGCATGACAAGTCGTTATTGGCAATACTGCAATATTCAGAGATGCCATAGGCTAAGTGATCATGATTGGCCAGAAGTTCACTTTTTAATAGGTTGAGTCTGGCGCTTATCTCCTTTTCAGCCCCTAGAATTTGTGCATGTGCATCGTCTAGAACGCGTTGGTTGATATCAATGGACGAAAAGGCTGTGAACGACAGAATCAGAGAAGAATATAGCAAGTTTTTTATGATCGTCATCATTATATAATTCCTGTTATGAACTACTCTTATTATAGCATATTTGTGTGATTTTGTCACGGTCAGTCACAATCTGATACAAGAAAAACAAAGCCCCTGTCGATTAAGGGGCTTTGTTGTGTTATTGGGATGTGTTTTGACTGATTGTATTGGCTTAATCAGATCCTCCGCTGTAACCATCTCCACCGGAACTGCCGCCATCAGAATCACTGCCAGAAGGGGTTTCTGCAGGAGAACCGCTATCTCCAGCGGAACTGCCAGAAGGGGTTTCTGCGGAACTACCGCTATCTCCAGCGGGGCTGCCG
>DLBP01000100.1:7492-10468 GCA_002480165.1 Proteobacteria bacterium UBA7821
CTATCTCCAGCGGGGCTGCCGCTACCAGAGTCACCACTAGCAGGGGTGCTTCCAGAAGGAGTGCTTGATGTCAGTAGATTTTCTGATGCTTGGGTTAAGCAGTTGTTGAGTATGCCATCGACATTGGGTACAACAAGCGTTTTGACACCTGAGAATGGCTCTAAGTCATAGCCAAGTGCTTGCCCACCATTATTTAAGTCATTGTGTGGGTTAAAGCATCTCCAGCCAGCGTTGCCATCAGCTACCATTGTGTGTGATGTTTTCGTAACAAGCATGTTATCATCAACTTGGTCGATATCGATCAGTGTTGAGTCTTCAGCAGTTAACGCGCACAACACAACCGCTTTACCAGCGTAGAAGGGTTTTGCAAAGTCAATTTGTGAACTGTCTTTGAACTTGACTTCGATACATAGGTGCTTTTTAAACACCAGTTTGTTTGTTTCGCTTTCGACTAACCTAAAGCCTTCCTTAAGATCAGAGGCTGCTGCCAAGTTAGTTGAGTTGTGTCCCTGGTCGACAACCCAGCCACCTGTGATGTAGTCAATGATGACATCTTTTTTCTCTACATCATTGGTTGTTTGGTCGCTTGCGCTGCAATCGGTTCCATCAATTTTACAGTAGGCTTTGAAAAACCCAGGAACAGCATCTAAATGCTCGGTAAGTTGGATTTTAAGTAGGCCTGCTGCTTGTGAGACTTCACCATTGGCAGTCGTCATTTGTGCATTAATTTCATCAGAAATAGCTTGGTTTGTATCAGTCCCAGCCACTGAAATGGAAGACCAACAGAACACCCCAGCTATTGTTAATGTAGTCAGTAATTTTTTCATAACGTTTCTCCTTTTATGTTGTCTGTCTTAAAAACTAAGGTCTACACTTTTTTGAACCAGGCAGTTATTAAGTATGCCGTCGACTTTATCAATGACTCGGCTACCATCACTGTCATAACCAAATGCTGTGCCAGAATTTCCTAAGTTATTGTCTGGGTTAAAGCAACGCCATCCAGCGAGTCCATCTGCAACTTTGACGTGTGTTGTATTACCGCCGTCGTTGGGATTCCTATCAACTAGATCAATATTAATTAGACCGCTTCCACCAGCATCTTGTGCACACAAAACTATGGTTTTGTTCATATAGAGTGGTTTGGCAAATTTAATTTCAGATGTTGTTTTGAAATGAACTTCAAGACACAAGTGTTTGTCAAAAATTGCTTTTTGAGAGTCAATTTTAATTAGGTCGAAATTGGGTTCTGCTGACTGAATGTCAGAGTGTCCAGTTCCTACCCATCCACCCACAAGTTTCTGGATAATAACATCTTTTATTTCAGTCTCTTCTGTTGCCGTTAGACTGCTTAGATTGACGCAGTTGTTACCCTTAATATTACAATAGGATTTCTCGTAGGCATCAAGTCTATCAAGCTTTTGATTCAGGCGCTCAGCAAGAACGGCTAATGCATTTTCGATTTCTAAATTAGCGGTCTGTAATTGCCCGTTAATATCATCTTTTAATGCGGCCATTCCGCCCACGCTTGCAAAAGACAGTGAGGATAGAGAGAATAAGAAAAGCGATGCGAGTGTACAGAATGTTTTTCTCATAATATGTACTCCTTATTTTTGTCTACTACTATTATAGCATATTTTCAAGATTTATCCTAGATATATGCGTTTTTTATGTAATAAAATTTGTCTGATACAAAAAAGCCCTTCGATATAATCCAAAGGGCTTTTAGGTTTGGGTGATATAGAGGACATTTGTAAGCTATCCAGCAAGCGTATCGCTTGCTTGAGCTAGGCAATTGTTCAAAATACCATTGATTTGTGGTACCACAAGTGTGGTGTTTTTTGTGACTGGCTCTAAGTCATAACCAAATGCTTGTCCACCGTTATTTAAGCCAGTGTGTGGGTTAAAGCAGCGCCAGCCAGCTAAGCCGTCGCCAACCATAACATGGCCAGTTGTGCTAAGATTTGGGTTTTCATCAACTTCGTCTATATCAATTAAGACACCAGAGCTTGCGTTTAAGGCACACAGTACAATAGTCTTGCCAGCATAAAATGGTTTAGCATAGTCTACCTGTGAGCTGTCTTTAAATCTCACTTCAAGGCAGAGGTGTTTTTTGAAGACGATTTTGCTCGTGTCGCTTTCAACAAGAACAAAGTTCTCATTCAGGTCAGCAGCTGCTGCTAGATTGGTTGAGTTATGTCCCTGGTCTACGACCCATCCACCGGTATAGAAGTCAACAACGACATCTTTTTTCTCAACGTCATTGGTTGTTGAATCACTCCCACAGTGTGTTCCGTCGATCTTACAGTACCCCTTATAGAGCCCTGGTGCGGCATCAAGATGTTCTAAGAGTTGATCTTTCAGCTTGCCCAGTGCTTGGGATACCTCCATGTCAGCCGTGGTCATCTGTGAATTGATTTCATCTTGGACAGCTTGAGCGGTATCGGTGCCTGCCAGTGACAGTGATGACCAACAAAACACCCCAGCTATTGTAATGGTTCGAATGATTTTTTTCATGATGTGTCTCCTATGTTTTGTATTTAAAAGCTCAAGTTAACGCTTTTTTGAACGAGGCAGTTATTCAAGATGCCGTCAACTTTATCAATGACTCGGCTACCATCGCTGTCATATCCAAAAGCGGTGCCAGCATTACCAAGATTGTTATCGGGATTAAAGCATCTCCATCCTGCTAGCCCATCAGCAACTTTGACGTGGGTGGTATTCCCGCCATCGATTGGATTTCTATCGACAAGGTCAATGTTGATCAAGCCACTACCACCAGCATCCTGTGCACACAGAACAATGGTTTTATTCATGTACAATGGTTTGGCGAACTTGATTTCTGATGTGGTTTTGAAGTGGACCTCAAGGCATAGGTGCTTGTTGAATATTGCCTTGCCAGAATCGATGTCGAGCAAGTCAAAGTTGGGTTCGGTTGCTTGGATGTCAGAGTGCCCAGTGCCTACCCATCCACCAACT
>DLBP01000051.1:0-195 GCA_002480165.1 Proteobacteria bacterium UBA7821
TACTGGTGTTGAGATGTTTAGGAAGCTGCTGGATCAAGGTCAGGCCGGGGATAATGTTGGTGTTTTACTACGTGGCACAAAGCGTGATGAGGTTGAGCGAGGACAGGTTCTAGCCAAGAAAGGTACGATCAACCCACACCGCAAATTTATTGCAGAGGTCTATGTTCTGTCAAAAGAGGAAGGTGGACGTCATAC
>DLBP01000051.1:487-616 GCA_002480165.1 Proteobacteria bacterium UBA7821
AAAAGAGGAAGGTGGACGTCATACACCTTTCTTTAAAGGCTACCGGCCGCAGTTTTATTTCCGAACAACCGATGTGACAGGAGAAGTTGTCCTGCCAGAAAATGTCGAAATGGTTATGCCGGGTGACAA
>DLBP01000051.1:920-1098 GCA_002480165.1 Proteobacteria bacterium UBA7821
CGAAATGGTTATGCCGGGTGACAAAGTGACATTTGATGTGACGTTAATTTCGTCGATTGCAATGGATAAGGGCCTCAGATTTGCTATCCGAGAGGGTGGTCGAACTGTTGGTGCTGGTATTGTGACAGAAATTGTTGAGTAAATGCTAATAGGTCAGTAGCTCAATTGGTAGAGCAGC
>DLBP01000051.1:1431-6403 GCA_002480165.1 Proteobacteria bacterium UBA7821
AAAACCGCAGGTTGGGGGTTCGATCCCCTCCTGGCCTGAATATTTTATGGTGTAAGGTGTACAGATGAACAAGAAAGTAACGCAGGTGTCTAACGAAAAAAATGCAATGTCTACTCTAGATACGGCTTTGTGGTTTTTTTTGGTTTTTTTCCTTGCATTTGCTTTCTACTTCAATTACACTAGCAGCCAGTATTCGCTTCCGATAAGGATGCTTGCTTGGTTTATTGTGATTGCTGCTTCGATAGCGGTAGCCTCATTGACCCAGAAAGGGAAAGACTTTTATGAGTTTGCTCAGCTTGCTTATGTTGAGCTCATCAAAGTAGTCTGGCCATCCCGTGAAGAAGTGATGAAAATGGCGTTAATGGTTGCTGTGATGGTAGCAGCGGCTTCGACATTGCTCTGGTTGATAGATACAGGGTTCTTGTGGATAATGCGCCAGATATAAATGGTTTTTCAGTATAGTCGGTGATTAATAAATGTCAGAAAGTAGTTCGAGAGATACTGACAACAAATCTTCTGGTCCTTTGGACTTTTCATGGTATGTCCTTCGTGCTGCAACAGGTTACGAGCAGAGAGTATACGACTCGCTCAAAGAGCTGATTAGCAACGAAGGCCTTGAGAAAAAAGTCCTGGATGTTGCAGTGCCTTCAGAAGAAGTGGTCGAGATCAGTGGTGGCAAGAAGCGTCGAAGTAAACGCAAGTTTTTTCCAGGATATGTTCTAATTCACATGTGTATAGACGAGGATGTTTGGTACAAAATTAGAACCCTTCCACACGTCTATGGCTTTGTTGGTGGTCGTAAAGATAAACCTGCTCCTATTAGCCAGATGGAAGTTGATCGCATATTTAACAAAGTCGAACAGTCAGTTGCAAAACCGATGCCCAAAACTCTCTACGAAATCGGAGAGATGGTTCGGGTTGTTGATGGTCCTTTTTCTGACTTTGATGGTGTGGTCGAAGAAGTCAATTACGAGAAGAGTCGTCTCAAGGTATCGATGCTGATATTTGGCAGTTCCACACCAGTCGAACTTGACTTCTCTCAAGTCGATAAAGCAACTTAAGTTTGAGGTAAAGTATAATGGCAGAAAAGAAAGCAGTTAGTACAATTAATTTACAAGTGAAAGCAGGTGAAGCAAACCCAAGCCCACCCATCGGGCCTGCGCTGGGTCAGCATGGCCTGAATATCATGGACTTCTGTAAGCAGTTTAATGATCGAAGCAGCAAAATTCACAGCAAAGGCACGGTGTTGCCTGTCATTATTACCGTCTATGCTGATAGATCATTTAGCTTTGTGATTAAAACGCCGCCAGCATCATTCTTGTTGAAGCTCGAGGCGGGTATTAAATCAGGAAGCGGTGTCGCTAAAGATATCGTTGCTACAATCAATCAGGATCAGCTAAAGAAGATTGCTGAAATGAAAATGCCTGATTTGAATGCTGTGACGATTGAAGGTGCGATGAAAATTATCGCGGGGACAGCCCGGAGTATGGGGATTGCAATCGAAGGTCAAGAGGAGGCAAAATGAGTAAAAGACTAGAAGCCCAGTTGAAGCAAGTAGACAGCTCGAAGGAATATGACCTACAGGATGCTCTTGTGCTACTGCAGTCAGTCGAGAAGAGCGATGGCGTTAAGTACAAATCATCAATTGACGCAGTCATTAAGCTCGGTGTTGATCCAAAACAATCTGACCAGGTTGTTAAAGGTGTGTGTGATATCAGTTCGGGACGAGAAGCCAAGATTGGTGTGATTGCTGACGAAGATGTTGCCAAAGCTTGTTTAGAAGCAGGTGCTGCTAAAGCAGGACTGGATGATTTTATTGACGACATAAAAGCAGGGCAGGTTGATTTTGACTACATCATCACAAAGCCAGAGCACATGAAGAAAATTAGCCAAGTAGCAAGGATATTGGGGCCTAAAGGAATCATGCCCAACCCCAAATTAGGTACCGTCACCGAAGACGTGGTTGGTGCTGTTAAGAAAGCCTTGCAAGGTCAAGTCAACTTCAGGACTGACAAAGCAGGCTACATTCACTGCTCAGTCGGTCGGTTTGATTTTGAAGCGAGCAAGCTCTCAGATAACATCAATGCGCTTGTTAAACGTTTAAGGCAGATTAAGCCACCAAGCTCGAAGGGTGCATACATACGCTCAGTGCGTTTGGCATTGACGATGGGTCCATCAGTTAACGTCAAACTGTCTTCCATTGATTCGATGAAGTAGAGGATAATACACATGTTAACATACGCAAATAAACAGACGCTTGTCGCAGAATTTAAACAGTTGCTTGAGCCGGCTCAATCCATATTAGTTGCTGATTTCACAGGGGTCAGTGTTTACGAGATGACACGGCTAAGGGCCAAGGCGCGCGAAGAGAATGTTCACATCCAGGTGATGAAAAATACATTGCTGAAGAAAGCCGTTGAAGACACTCAGTTTCAATCTGTGTCACCAGCTTTCCAAGGTCTTTCTGTGGTCGCGCTGTCTCAAGAAGATCCAGGCGCAGCAGCACGAATATTCGTTGACTTCATCAAAGAGTTTGACAAGATGGATGTCAAAGGTATGTGCCTTGGCAATGAACTGATTCCTGGTGACCAGCTAAAACGCATAGCTAAGTTACCAACACGTCTTCAAGCATTGAGCATGTTAGCTCGATTCCTGAAGACACCAGCAACCCACCTTGTGTGTGGATTAAAGGATGCGCCAGCACGTCTGGTTCGCGTCTTGCACGCACGCCACGAAGCCATGGCTTCAAGTTAAACTAATACTCAAAAAGGAGAAATGTCATGACAGATAAAGCAATCGATTCATTGGTTGAAGCCATAGATAAGCTAAATTTAACACAGGTGTGTACGCTTGTTGAAACACTAGAAGAGAAGTATGGTGTCTCTGCAGCACCTGCGCCAGTTGCAGTCGCTGCTGTTGCGGGAGGCGACGCTGCCGCAGTCGAAGAAAAAACCGAGTTCGATGTGAAATTAGCCAGCATTGGTGACAAGAAGATCAACGTGATTAAAGCGATCCGTGAAGTGACGTCATTGGCTTTAAAAGAAGCTAAGGATCTCGTTGAAAGTGCGCCAGCAGTTATCAAGGAAGCCGTTTCTAAAGACGATGCTGAAGAGATCAAGAAAAAGTTAGAGGCAGCAGGTGCCACTGTTGAGATTGCTTAACCTGTGACTCAATACTGTAACTGCCATCCGACCGCAACTAATTAGGAGATGATTTACCAATGAGTGACAGTAATTCTAGGATAAGTATCAATGAGCTTTCACAGGTCGCGCAAATGCGGCCTAGATTGGATGTTCAGGATACCGTTCAAACTCAAGTCAATCCTCCCAGTTTGGTTGCGATTCAGACAGAAGCCTATGCCGATTTGCTGCAGTTAGGCGTGGCGCCAGCTGATTTGAAGGATGTCGGGTTACATGCTGTTCTGAAGTCGATATTTCCTATCAAGAGTAACTCTGGTCACGTTGAAGTCGCCTACGAGCACTACGAGCTAGCTAGCCCAGTTTATACCATTAGTGAGTGTAAGATTAAAAGTCTGACGTATGCAGGTGCTTTGCGTGCTAAAGTGAAAATGATCACTTACAATAGCGACAAGGTTGTGCAGTCCATCAAGGAGCAAATGGTCTACATGGGTGAAATTCCATTCATGACAGAATCGGGTGGTTTTGTCATCAATGGTACAGAGCGTGTCGTTGTCTCTCAGCTTCACCGATCACCAGGTGTTTTCTTTGAGTTAGATAAGTCAAGAGTCACTGCGGGTAGTAAGAACTACTTCACAGCAAGAATCATTCCCTATCGCGGTGCTTGGCTAGACTTTGAATTCGACAGTAAGAACGCTATCCATGTTCGCATAGACCGAAGGCGCAAGTTGCCAGTCACGGTCTTGCTGAAATCAATTGGTATGTCGCCTCAAGACATACTAGACTTCTTTTATGATAAAATAGATGTCACTATTGATCAGGATAAATATTATTATTCCCAAGATCTATCCGGGCTGAAAGGCAGCTTTTCCCTGGTTTCGATTGCTTCTGATGATGGTGAGGTAATCATAAAAGCAGGTCGAAGGATTACCGCACGCCATATCCAAAAACTCGAAACGCTCAAAATAACCAAATGGCAAGTTACCAAAGAAGATATCGTCGAGCAAGTATTAGCCGCTCCGGTTATCGATCCTGATACTGGAGAGATTTTAGGTTGTGAGAATGAGCGGGTTACAGACGAGCTATTAGAAAAAATAAAACTAGCTGGTGTTGATAAATTTAGTATTATTTACATTAATGAGCTAGATCACGGTGCATACATTTCAGACACGATGGCAATAGATGGTTGCGCTGATACAGACGCTGCCTTAGTCGAGATCTACCGTGTGATGCGTCCAGGTGAGCCACCAACACCTGAGGTCGCAACCGCATTATTTGATAACATGTTTTTTGATGAAAGCCGGTATAATCTGTCGGCTGTTGGTCGGATGAAGCTTAATCGACGGTTGGGTTTTGATCTGGCAATCGGTGATTTGACGCTTAGAACAGATGACATCAAGATGGTTGTCAAGGAGCTGGTCAATATTCGCAATGGTGCTGGTTATGTTGATGACATCGATAACTTAGGTAACCGAAGAATCCGATGCGTCGGTGAAATGGTTGAAAACCAGTTTAGGTTGGGTATTGTTCGATTGGAGAGAACAATTAAAGACAAACTCTCCCACCCAGATGTTGACTCAATGTCACCACAGGATTTAGTCAACTCAAAACCTGTCTCAGCCGTGATCAAAGAATTTTTTGGTACCAACCAGTTGTCACAGTTTATGGATCAGGCTAACCCGCTATCTGAGGTGACGCACAAACGTCGTATTTCTGCACTTGGGCCAGGTGGCTTGACACGTGACCGAGCTGGCTTTGAAGTGCGAGATGTTCATCACACTCACTACGGACGATTGTGCCCAGTTGAGACGCCTGAAGGTCCAAATATTGGTCTA
>DLBP01000094.1 GCA_002480165.1 Proteobacteria bacterium UBA7821
TATCGAACCAGCTCGGTTACTGGTCGTACATATCGAACCAGCTCGGTTACTAGTCGTACATATGGATCCAGCTCGGTTACTTGTGGTACATATGGAACCATCTGATGCTCGGTTACTGGTGGTACATCTGCAACATTCTGACTCTCGGTGATTTCATCCTGGCTGGACCAACCAAATACCTGACTAGCAGCACGGCTCACAATAAACATTGGCCTGAACAACACATTAGCCACAACAATAAAGGGTATTGCAATACAAGTTAATGCAACAGCCGCAACCAGGTTAAGTAAAATAGGCTTACTTTTCCATAGACTCATACACTCGCTAAGAATAATAAAAACAGTTTTAATTTGTGATAAAAGTCGTATTTCACAAAACAACTCCATCATACCAAACCAAGACTGTTTTGATGGATTAATTAACTCAGCAGCTAAATCTTGTGCACGTGTAGATTGTTTCGAAAGTAGCTGTTTAAGAAAGCGATCATTACTAAGTAAATCGTTAGCTTGACCAAACACCTGGTCAGCAGATTCACCTTCATCTGCTGACATGACTGCTACAGCAACACGGACAAGGATAGTATGAAAGGTACTAAAATTATTCCTACCCAAACCGCGAAGATCCCCTCTAATCACAGCTGTTCGAACATTTCCGCTCCCTTGTATGGCTTCGTTTGTATTAACATTCGTTGTTGGTTGATGCATTTCAAAATCCTCTTATTTTTAATAATAAGCTTATGGTAGCATGAAACGCCACGAAAATCAAGTAAGTTACTGTTTTAATTTATTTTATCTCAAAGATATTGCATAAAATTCGTAACACTTCGATTTCGCAGTGGCACCTATTGAGCATCAAATAAAACCAATTTCAGAGCAAAAGCGTCCAGCTAGCAAAAACTGCTTGCCAACAGTTTAGCTACCTATTAATAACTGACTGTGAGAATCTAGTGTTTCGATCTGCCTATATTAGCAGCCAACCCGCTAAAAGTTGCTGTTTAGTTTCTAGATTCTATTAGTGAAAACGCTTGAAAACATCGATAAGAGTTGATCAAGGTGATTTTTCAGGGATTACTTAAGGGCCCTCGAAAGCATTTCTAGATAATCTTCTGTTTATATCGCCTTCAACGACATTAGAACTGGTCTGATTGGGGTCTCCATAAGACAGATAATTAGCCTGATTGAGGCCAAGAGCTTCTTGGCTATCTTCTAGCCCAAATCGATTATCACATTGATAATCTGTATTAAAATCTCGACTTCTTCTAAAACTTCGATGACTGGATACTGACATCTGATTCGTGCTAAACCTTGTCATTAGCCATATGAAGACAAGAGAAGCTAGCGAAAATAAGGAAGTGCTTTTCAACTGATTCGAAACAGGCTTTCTCCTGTCAATCTGAGAAACCATAGCACGTCGTCTGGTTACACCTAACAAATCTTCTTCCTGAGCTTGATGAACTCGTGGGATGACGGCGATTACTCGGTGGCTAAACGTACTCATTTGTTGACGTGCTATCGTATAAAAACTAAATGGATGTTGTAGACTACTAAAAAACACTAGCGTCGCTCTTAAATTCACCTGGCCAATTGACACTGGTGACGTATGTCGAACAAGCTGAAGCTCAGGTACTGCTGTTACTGGTGGTACATATAGAATAAGCTGACGCTCCTCGGGTACACCCTCCAGATTAATAGTAGTGGGCTCAACATTCTGATTGGAAGGGCCCACATCCTGGCTAGCAGAGAAGTCAGCATTCTGATTGGAACGGCCCACATCCTGCCTAACAGAGGGATGAGAATGGGACGCCTTTTTGCGGAACCGACTAAATACCTGACTAGCAGCACGGCTCACAATAAACATTGGGCTTAACAACATATTAGCCACAATAGCAGTCGACATTGCATATACTGGCCTGAGACTATTTTCAATAGCCTGAACAAATCCAGAACGCCATATCATCACAGTTGGCCTGACTAATAAATTGACACCAACAACCGCAGATATAGCAACTAAAGAGATAAAACTGTATGCAATGGCTGCAACAAATCTAGATAATATGAATCGAGAACTTGACTGACTTGGGTATCGATAGGCATAGATCGAAAAAATAAAGCGTTCAACAAATCGCATTTGTGATGCTAATGGTATTTCATAACACAAATCCATCACATCAAACCCAGCATGCGCGTTGTGTGTATTAGTATCGCGGCTAATTAATTTCATGGCCAATGTTTTGGCCGAAATTTTTGCACGATCTGATTGATTAACGAATAGAGCCTCAACACATTGATTGGCCAGGCTTTGGGTGTAATCCAGATTGGAATCGCGTCTAATAAGTTGAATGATTAGTTCTGTCAATTTTGGTAACTTTGACACGACATATTCGAATAGAAACTCATTGGTCAAGGCGGTTAATAAAGCAAAGCGATAAACCCTAAACCTAATACTACCCGGCTGCTCAGGTAAAATAGCCGATAATCCCCATCTCTGTAGTACAACTAAAAAATCATTATTATTCTTAGCCGTAAGCCTCTCTGCTATGTGCCTTGATACGCCGAAAGCTATCCGTACTAACTCTGGTTGTTTATCTTGTAAAAGACGATTCAGACAATATTCCTGAGTCATGTCCTGAATAACTCTAGTTGTGGCAGCAATCGCCAATTGGTCAAACAGCTCCTTAGTTGCATCACCAATCACATCATCCTGAAGAATAGTGTTCAAAATCAACACCTCGTCTCTTTCAGAGACACCTGGTCCAGCCAGAAAGCCCCCAAGACATCCCCATAGACTTTCCCAGAGAGCTGGAGAAGTTTTCCAGAATTCGGATTTAATCTTATTGTTTTGTCTAATTCCCTCTCTAATCATATTTAAGGGAATGGGACTTATATTCACAATTAGATTGGAAAAATCATCTCTGATACTCTGGTCAGTTAATACTGTCTTGAGTGCCTGTATAGCTAAGGGATAATAGAACTGAGAATTCTGATTAGAAGACGAATCTGGCACCTGAACTTCAGAGGGGCCAGGATTCTGATTAGGAAACAAATAATTCTTTAGTACTTCTATAAGCCGTTGATCTTGATGATCCAATTCTGAAAAGCCATCACAGACAGTAGCCACCAGTTCTTGTAAAGCTTGTGCATCAATGTCTGGATCACGGCAGACTTTTGATATTTTTATAATGATATCTCGTTCAGGCTCAAGAAAAGATCGAGCCAATTGATGGAAGAGCCCGTTTTTGATCAATTCTATGATGACAGGATCCTGAGGATAGGTTCGTGTCACAGCATCTGCTACAACTCCCAAAGATTCAGGGCCTACTTCGTTTAGTGTATTCAAAGCCAACTGCTCTAATAGAGTTGATAAGGCAGGTCCATTACTATGGGTGCTATTTGCTACTATAATCCGGGAAAATTTCTGAATTGTTTCTAACGAAAATATCGTATGTTTGATTTGAGCTTCAGAAAATCCTTGACGACCCCAATTTTGGTTTGGATGTGTGAAAAAATAAACCTGCTCTTCAGTTATCTCGCTTTCGCCTAACATTAGTTTACTGGGCGGGGTTAGTTTACTGGGCGGGGAATGACTGCTGTACAACAACTGCACAAATTCATCATAGTACTTCTTAAATTGAGGTTTCTGTTCTGTCTGAAGATTTGGGTTTTGCAAAAATACTCCCAAATAAAATTTAAGCTTTAATAATCTATGATACGCCGAGTAATCCTTATATAAGCCATAGATAAAATCATTTAACTCTACATTATTCCCCGCGACTTGGGTTACTATATTCCGCTGCTGATCACCATAACTGCTCGTTAAAATTGCGCTTAGTATGGATTTTACTGCTGCAATTTCATCATTCGACAATGCAACACCTGCTGTTTCAGCCGACTCTACTTGTTGAATCAGATTACCGACAGCAGTCTCGCCCTGAATAAGCGTAGCAACCCCTTCCTGAAGGCTTTGTTTTATATCGTCACTAGATAATTCTCCAGATTGGTTCTGGACAGAGCGATGTGAAATATTCCATAAATAATCAACGGCAGGCATAAATGTAATAGGGCGATTTCCATACGCATCAACAGATCGGAGTCTGTCAAGAAACGTTTTACGTGATACCTGAAAACTATTGTTCTGATCTAAAGTCAATCGCACGTGGTCTACATTTGCAATTTGTATCAGATCACACAACTCAGTCAACGCCTCCGGCCTTTCAAGCACAACCTTGATACAATCAGTCAAAATGGCAATATCATGTTGACTCAAAGAATCATCTGGTGATCGGAAGAAAAAATCATGTACAGTTCCAATTATGTAATTTAGGCTCTGAACATTATGCGGATGCTCAGAGAGGGTTTGTCCGATATGGTTCTGAGCAACCCCGGCCAGTTGTTGTCGAAATTCATCAGACGTATCCGGCAAGAGTTTTTTCAGAGAAACATTGAGTGCTTTAGTAAATAAATACTTCAGTGACTCAAGAGCGTGATTAGATATCAATACCCCAGTGTGACGAGGCAATTCCAAAGGTGATGTGAAGTTCAGTAACTCACGCAAGTGGTTCCTAACATTCTCACTGCTTTCGCTTATATATCTTTGCATAATGTATTTTGATTATTGACTAAATAAAAACCTCCGTATATATTGTGCCCTTTCGTGTTACTCTTGTCAAGTCAAGTCAAGTTAAATATCAGCAAATTGTAAACAGTGACTGGCAAATACAACAGCTGACTTCTCTATTTGATTGTCTAATACAGCTGCATCTGGCTTATTTTGCTTCAACACTCGAATAGCGGCTGGACTGGATTGAGTCCAATTCAGCAACTCAAAAGTTATATCGGATCTAGATGGCAATACCCGGTCAATTAACCCACGGTGGTAAGCCGACTTAGCATTGAATAAGTCACAATGGCAGGCGACGGCAAGTGCTTTCTCATAACCCAGACGCTGCTCTAAACAACTAAATATTTGGCTAGGTATGATACCATGGCGTATCTCTGGCAAACGGAAGCGTGTGTTGGGCATACTCAATACCAGGTCGCAAGCCAGCATGATACCAAATGCTCCTCCAATCACATAATCACATGGCACGCACACTATTGGATAATGGCATTGTCTAATAGATTTATACAAGCCACCTATTCTCAAGCTGTAGTGATACAAGCCTAACTCATCACGATTATCTATCAATTGACGCAGCATGTTCAAGTCAGCACCAGCAGATTGACAATAAATAACGACTGCCTGATCATCACCAACTGGGACAGACAAGGCCTCCTCGAGTTGATTGATTAAATCAATACTGAGCGGATTTCTATTTTTGTGACTGGTAAACTTAATGTGCTTAAGACCAGATTTAACTTCAACTTGAATTAAATCCATGCTCACCGAGTGACACCCAGTGTCGTTGATTTTAACTGAATACTAGAACGTGATTGTATCAGATTCAGACACAAACAGAGAACCCAGCGAGTATCTCTTGGATCAATAATGCCATCATCCCATAAGCGCCCTGAACAATAAATGGCAGAGGATTCTTGGTGATATTGTTCGACAATCCTAGCTATTTTTTCGGGCTTTCCTCCGATCATTTCTAATACTTGAGCAGCCTGATGTCCTCCCATGACACTTAGAATGTTATTTGGCCAAGCAAAAACAAAGTCAGGATTTAAACTTCGACTACACATAGCGTAATTGCCTGCACCAAATGATGCTCCGATGTGTATCGTAATCTTAGGCACATCAACATTCGTAACAGCTTGAATCATGCGAGCACCATACTTAATGATGCCGGCCTGTTCTTGTTGCTTACCAACCATAAAACCAGTGGTGTTTTGCAAAAATACCAGTGGTCTATTTTGGTTATTACATAACTGTATAAACTGACTACTTTTCTCAGAACCAGCACGATCAATGGGTCCCTGATTGGACAATATCCCAACGCGATGGCCATGGATATCCGCAAAGCCAACGACTGTGGATTGTCCATAGAGGGGTTTAAACTCAACCCACTGGTCTCGATCTACTAGCTGTTTGATGATGTCGGATACATCGATGGGTTGACGGAAATCTTTTGGGATTAATTTGAGTATATCAGGCCGGTGATGGGCCTTCTTGTCAGGCAATTCTGCCTGAGGCCAAGGCAACTTTTGTATGAGTTGCTTAGCAGTATCAATAGCAGACTGATCATCTTTTGCGATAAAGTCACATAGACCCGATACGTGTGCGTGCATCCGACTACCCCCCAAATCATCTGCATGATGATCTTGCCCAGTTGCTGCTCTGACCAAAGGAGGGCCGGCCAAAAATACCTGAGCATATTGATCAACCATTATCGTCATATCAGCTAAACCCGCTACATAAGCACCTCCAGCTGTGGCCGTACCGTGAACAATAGCAATCGATGTGATGCCGGCTGCGGATAAACGAGCCTGGTTAGCGAATGTGGTGCCTGCATCAATAAATAAGTCTGCTTGTTGTGTCAAATCTGCACCAGCAGATTCGACTAGCGTCACAAAAGGCAAACGTTGGCGCGCTGCAATTTCTTGTAAACGTAGGGTCCGCTTGACCCCAATAGCAGTCATCATGCCACCTTTAATGGCCGAATTATACACCTGAACCATCAGCCATTTACCCGCCACCATACCAATACCAGCAAACTGCCCGCCACCCAAGTGAGATGGCTCATCTAAATGCGCGCCACAGAACTCTCCTATTGGCAGAAACGCAGAAGGATTATCCAATAATGCATCTAACCTTGCCGACGGTGACAACCGACCTGACTCTGAATAACGTGTTTCTTTCTGGTCACACATTGTCTGGTGTTGTGATTTTCGTTCTTCGATTTTTTTCAATAAATCGATCTGATTCGCATGATTCTCTGTCTGTGATGATGTGGAGAATGTATGAGTCATAGCGGCAATCAATGAATTAATTACTGAAATAATAGCAGTAATACCGTGCGACTGCAAATACAACAATCAAACAACCGACGTCATTGATAGCCTACTGAATCATCTATCTACGCGTAATTCCTATCAGTAACTAGTCTGTTGTAATAGATAGGCCCTGATTGTCTTCTTCAGACCCTTCTACTGCTTTATTGTCTTTACCTGTCATGTCCTGATAAGTTCGTTCATCACCTTTATCGTAGCTGCATTGAGAGGCAAAGGCAGCTGGAGCGGCTAACAAAATAACACAACACATATAATGGATCAATTTCATAATTTTTCTCCTTTTTATCCTATCTTTATTATAGCACAAATTCGGTTTTATGCTAATTATCTATTGAGACTTTCAGCATTTAATGCCAACCATTGGGTTCCAATGATTGCAGCGCCGTTATTGAGCTGGCCAGACTTTGCCATCTCTATGGCATCTGACAGATTAATTCGATGTGTTTTAATATCCTCATTATCGGCGGCAATCCCACAAAAATCGTGTGTTTTGGTGCTGTCTACAACAGCGCAAAATAAATGAATCTTCTCATTATGCAAGCCTGGACTAGAATAATATGAATAAATTGGAATTAATTGCTTTGCATCCAAACCGGTCTCTTCCTGAAGCTCCCTGCTGGCTGAAGAGGCAGCATCCTCACCAGTGTCGATGCCACCAGCAACAAATTCAAGTAGCCATGGGGAATGCTCTGTGTCATTCAGCGCACCAATCCTAAACTGTTCAACCATAACAACCTCATTGGTACTGGGGTCAAATGGTATCACGACCACTGCTTGAGGAGATTTCGCCATAATTCGGGTAAATGGTGTACTCCAATCTCCTGAAAACAATCGGATTTTAATGCTGTACTGGTATACCGATAAAAAGTGATTGATCAGTGTTTTCTTATCGATTATTTTCCAGGCTAGGCTAGACTTTTGACTCATACGCTTTTCCAATCATTTCATTGGGATCCTAACAGAACGATCAAATAACAACAAGAATATTTAACCCTTTTTGACCATTGTTGCAAAAAACATGCCATCTAAAACATCGTTCGGTAATATCGAATGACACGTTACCGTCGTTTGATCGACAGTTGCATTCGACTGAATAAATTGACTGATTTGATCACCATTTTCAGCTGAAAAGATAGAACAGGTCATGTAGGTTAAACGTCCTCCTGGTTTAACCCATTGCCAAGCCTGCTTAATCATATCAGACTGTATTAATACTAATTTATCTAAGTCTTGCTTATTTTTTCGCACATGATAATCTGAAAAATGTCGCACCGATCCGCTTGCTGAGCATGGCGCATCTAAAACAACCCAGTCAAACTGTTGTTGATCCTTAAAACTTGAAATCGCACATACCTGATTAGACACCCAGCATTTCATCCGATTTAAATTTTCTAGAAATCGGCCATAGCGTTGTTTGGATTGATCGATTGATACCCAATATTTAATAGATGGATGTGACTCGAGTAGATCTGTTGTCTTTCCCCCGGGAAATGCCCCTATTTCTAGAATAGATTGACAGTCCTCGTATTGCAAGTGCTCGACTAAGTGGTGACAAGCTGGATTTTGTACATAGAACAATCCCTGTTCATAACCAAACAAATCGTTGGGTTTGATCTGTTTGTCTAATATTAGATAACTTGAATCGTGAGTATACGGCTTGGCGACAACACCGGCTTTTTTCCAGATTTCACGCAAATCATCACGATCGATGGCTAGCTGATTGACACGAATGATAAGCTTAGGTTCTTGTGCCAAGGCAAGCAAGACAGACTCCCAAGACTCTGTGAGCGATTGTCGTGTCTCATCGATAAACCATGGCATATGATTCAAGTAAAATGATTCTTTTTTCCGCACCTGCTCGGCTAGATTTAATTGTTCACGCGAAAAACGCCTTAGGCATGCATTGATAAGCGGCTTTGCCCAAGATTTTCTACAAAAGCCCACTAACTCATCGATAACAATTGGAATCGGTCGTTTAGGGTCGTCTATTTGAAACAGACCCAGTCTGATCAGCCGCTCGACATCTTTATTTTTAGACTTTAAGGGCTTATTGATCAGCTGTGACAACAAGACCGTGTGTTTGGGCCAATTATTCAATACACCGTGGCACAAAGCATAAATGATATCTCTATCTTTACCAATCGAACGACTGGCGACTTCATAAGGAATACGATGGTCGACAACATGACTTAAGATGTTCAAACAGTTTTCAATGATTGACATGATAGAGATCGTCCATTATCAATTTGTTACCTACAGCTAAGCAAACCTTCCTAGCTGTTTGATATCATTATCACAAGCAAAGGTGATCTTGTCCAGTTACAATCATTTAGTGTGGTGACAACGTTGCTCTATGCAGCTCTGGCTGCTGCCGTCGGTGTTCCAGATGACAGATTTGGCTTGATATTTCGGTGATAAATGGCATGCATACAGTTAGTGGTCAATGCTGTAAACAAGCACGCATTTGCTCGACCACTAAATGCCGACATAGCAGCAGTGGATATTGTTATTGGATGAGCCGTCACACTTGTTGTAAATTCAACATAACTAAATGGCTTGCTGGTATCTTCTTGCATTCTACTGCAGATATCCATTGCGTTAATGACCATACCCACCAGAGAAACAAACATAACATTTGCCATGAAAATTGACAAATAACGGTACGCCATAAGATTCATTGGCACCGTCACCCAAATTGGCAATCTCTCATTTAATCTGAGTATACTGGCTAGGAAACCAGAGTTAGGCGATATCTGTCTAGACTTAAGCAACTCCTCGGTTTGAGAAGGAGTCTCGTCGTCGGTTCTAGCAGAACTGTCTACTGGAGTTGGTCCATCTTTGACAAGAGGCCGCAAGCCAAAGAAATAACTGAAAAACGCCATGGCAGGTAGGATAGAAGAGGCCATTAATAAAGGATAGGTGAGTGATGGCACAGAGAGTAATGTAGCTGTGATAGCAATCATTGGCAGTGTATTGATCAAGCCTTTACAAAAAA
This sequence comes from Proteobacteria bacterium UBA7821, assembly GCA_002480165.1. GTDB lineage: Bacteria > Pseudomonadota > Gammaproteobacteria > Comchoanobacterales > Comchoanobacteraceae > UBA6594. The sequence goes on from DLBP01000094.1 coordinate 9,946, forward strand.
CGCTAACCACTGTTTTTACTTGTTGCCACAGACTGGTTGGGTTAGTTCTATCATCTAACTGATCCGACAAGTTAATCAACAAATTCGCAGTTGTTAAAAATATAGACAGCTCAATCATATTTTGGAGCAGAGACTTATAGGTCATTAAGCTAACTAACCAAAGTACGACCACAGCCTGTGGATTACGTACAATAAAATTATACAGACGTCGGTAATGGTCAGGTAAGCTAGGTGTAGTCATTGTTAGTCTCCCAATATTTCCCCTTATACTACAGAAATGAGAAAACATGTCAAGCCCCCAAAAACTAGCTGACAATTTATTTCTCTGAGGTGTTATATTACCCAATATCAATAATACAAAAAAAGCGATGTAACGCTGGTAGTTAAGGATAGCATAGTCAGTTCATTCATATTCTGAAGTATACCACTAACCAATTGACATGTAGATTATTACAACAGCATACGATAGAGATTGGCGATCGTATTTGACGGTAGACATGGTTACCCGTTTACACATCCTCCAAAAAAAGGTTGACAATTGATTTATTTGAGATATAGTGATTATAGTAATAAGTAATACAGAGAAAGACATGTATAATAATTCGAAAACCAGACAAATATCCGAAAAAATTAATCGTTTAAGGGCAGCTGTCCTTCAGATAATCCAAGAAGCACACAGTAGTCGCCATTCATTTGATAGGATCACTCAAGCGACCTCCGCCCTGATCGCATTAAAACATGATCGATCGCTTACCCAAAGTGATCAAGAATCATTAGAAGAATTAGAGGCATGTCTCATTGTATTACAAAATGAATCAGAAGATTTTTTGTGCCCACACCAAAAGAGATCCCATGAATCTGGACAGACTCTTGGACACCGAAAGAGACCCAGTGAATCTAAAAAGATTCAAAGCAGCCAACAACCACATCAAAAGAAACCCCATGTGTTAAAAGCTACCGATACAAAAACCCCTCCTAGCCACACCACATTAACCAAAACCACACAGGAATCTCGATTCAACCTAATCCTGGATTTTACCACTTCAGAGGATTCTAGATTTGATCAGCAGATGTACCGAATGGGGAGCTCTTTTCTATATGATAGCTACTATCAAAATCGCAGCAAGGATATCAATCAAACAGCAAATACCATCACAGCTTTATTATTCTTCACAAACACTTCAGCTGAAAAAGAGTCACA
>DLBP01000023.1 GCA_002480165.1 Proteobacteria bacterium UBA7821
TTTGGAGATTTTTCAAATGGTGCTCAAGTCATTATTGACCAATTCATCAGTTCTGCTTGGCAGAAGTGGATGCGACTGAGTGGTATTGTGTTGATGTTACCACATGGCTATGAAGGACAAGGTCCAGAGCATTCATCCGCTAGGCTTGAGCGTTACCTTCAGTTATGTGCTCAGAATAATATGCAAGTGTGTATGCCAACAACACCGGCACAAATTTATCACCTGATTCGCAAACAGATGCTGCAAAAGACACGCATTCCCTTAGTGATTATGTCTCCTAAGAGTCTACTGAGGCATCCCAAGGCGGTATCGGATTTTGAGACGTTAGCAACGGGTGAGTTTAGCGCAGTGATTAACGAAACCAATCCATCTATTTTAGCCAGTCGAGTGAAACGCGTGATCTTGACGTCTGGAAAAGTGTTTTATGATCTGGCTAAATTGAGAGATGAATACAAGATTAATGACATTGTCATTATTAGACTCGAACAGCTATTTCCAACGCCAACTGATCAGCTAAAGGATGCGCTGGCTTATTGGCATGTGGTTTCAGATGTTGTGTGGTGTCAAGAAGAGCCACAAAACCAAGGGTCGTGGTACGTCAAACGAAAATCTCTTGAGGAATGCTTACAAGGTGACCAAACACTCACATATGTCGGTCGCCCTAAGTCAGCATCACCAGCAACGGGTTATTTAAAAAAGCACAAACAAGAGACTCAGGTCTTCTTACACAAAGCCTTAATGATTGAATACACTTTGGAGGATTAGATGGCTATCGAGATAAAAGTACCCTTGTTACCAGAGTCTGTTACTGATGCGACGGTTTTAGAGTGGCATAAACAAGTGGGTGATTCAGTAAAAGTGGGTGATAATCTGGTTGATCTAGAAACCGATAAGGTTATGCTTGAAATCCCGGCTACGGATTCTGGTGTATTGACTGCTACTCACGTTAATGTTGGCGATACGGTGATAGCCGATCAGTTACTTGTAACCATCGATGAGCAAGCACCAGTGGTAGAGAGCCAGTCGGCCAACACAACAGCCGATCAGCCTGTAACAGCGACAGAGCAGACGACGGAAAAAGTTGCCTCTCCATCAGTTCGCCGGGCCTTGGAAGATCACGATCTTGATATCAATGAGGTTCAATCTTCTGGTAAAGGAGGTCGCGTGACGAAAGCAGATGTTGAAAACCACTTATCAAAAACGGATGATCCAGTTAATCCATCTCCGGTAATGACGAGTAAGCGAGCCATTAAAAGAGAAAAAATGACGAGAATTCGTGCTAAAATTGCTGAGCGATTAAAGCAAGTGCAGCAAGAGACTGCTATGCTAACGACCTTTAATGAGGTCAATATGCAGCCCATCATGGACCTAAGGGCTAATTATCAGGATGTGTTTCAGAAAAAGCACGGCGTTAAACTCGGGTTTATGTCGTTTTTTGTTAAGGCTGTAGCACACGCACTGAAAGCGTTTCCAAGAGTCAATGCGACCATTGAAGGCAATGATGTACTCTACTACAATTACTACGATATTGGGGTGGCTGTTTCAACCGACCGAGGCCTGATGGTGCCAGTTTTACGCGACGCGGACACCATGACTATGGCGATGATTGAAAACCAAATCATCGAATTAGCTACGAAAGCGAGAAACAATAAGATCGCACTAGAAGACATGCAAGGTGGTACTTTCACCATTACCAATGGTGGGATCTTTGGTTCCATGTTATCAACGCCTATTTTAAATGCACCACAAAGCGCGATACTTGGCATGCACAATATCACAAAGCGTGCTGTGGTTGTCAATGACGAGATTGTGATTAAGCCCATGATGTACTTAGCCTTAACCTATGATCACCGGATTATTGATGGTGAGCAATCTGTCAAGTTCTTAGTCAAGATTAAACAGATGCTTGAAGACCCAAACCGATTTGTATTAGACGTTTAACGACAGGAGAAAACAACATGAATATTCACGAATACCTTGCCAAAGATTTACTTAGACAAGGAGGCTGCACTGTACCACAAGGCGATGTGGTTCGTAATGCAGAAGAAGCGATTGTTGCATACGAACGATTAGAAGAGTCACGATGTGTGGTGAAAGCACAGGTTTATGCCGGCGGACGAGGGAAGGCAGGTGGTGTCAGAATCGTTAGTAACAAACAAGAGTTGATTGATGTTGTGAAACAGTTGATTGGTTCTAGGTTGGTGACTTACCAAACCACTCAAGCAGGCCAGCCGGTCAATGCACTGTTGATAGAGCAGCCTTGCACCATTAAAAGAGAGTTGTATTTAAGTGCTGTTTTAGATCGCTCTGTACAGAGGATTGTCTTTATTGGATCAAGTGAGGGTGGTGTTGAGATAGAAGAGGTCGCCAAGAAATCACCGGATAAAATATTTCGTTTCGCCGTTGACCCCTTGATGGGAGCGATGCCATTTCAAGCGAGAGGCATGGGCCTTAGCTTGGGTTTGAAGGGCATAACGTTGAGAGAATTTGTCAAGTTAATCACCAAGTTGTCACAATTGATCATAAAACATGATCTGAGTATGCTGGAGGTTAACCCATTGGTCGTTGATAGTGAAGGGCATCTAATCTGTTTGGATTGTAAGATCGCAATCGATGATAATGCCTTGTTTAGACATCCTAATCTAAGAGACTATTATGACCAGTCACAGGAAGATGAGCGCGAGAATATTGCGCGAAGCCATGAGTTAAATTATATTGCCCTGGATGGCAATATTGGCTGTATGGTCAATGGCGCTGGACTGGCAATGGCAACGATGGACTTGATTAAGCTCTGTGGTGGTTCGCCTGCCAACTTTTTAGATGTCGGTGGCGGTGCAACTAAAGAACGGGTGACAGAAGCGTTCAAGATAATTTTAAGTGATACAACCGTGAAGGTTATATTTGTCAACATCTTCGGTGGCATTGTCCGCTGTGATTTAATCGCAGAGGGGATCTATGCCGCTGTTGCTGAGATGGGTTTGACCATACCCATTGTGGTTAGGTTAGAAGGAAACAACGCGAGCACCGGGCTTAAGAAGCTGTCCGAGTCTAGTTTAAACATTATTAGTGAATCAGATTTTGAAAAAGCCGCACAAGTAGCGGTTAGTCTAGCAGAGAAGGGAGAATAACATGTCAATATTAATAGACAAACATACCAAAGTGATTTGTCAGGGCTTTACAGGATCTCAGGCAACCATGCATTGTCAACAGTCGATAGAATATGGCTCTAATTTTGTTGGTGGTGTCAGTCCTGGAAAAGGTGGCTCATCTCACCTTGATCGGCCTGTATTTAATAGCGTACACGATGCTATTGCTGAAACACATGCCAATGCCTCTCTTATATTTGTGCCAGCACCATTTGCATCAGACTCGATTATTGAGGGCATCGATGCTGGGATTGAGCTTATTATCTGCATCACTGAGGGCATCCCTGTGATGGATATGCTAAATATTAAATACCGACTAAAGGAATCGAAAACCAGACTAATCGGACCGAATTGCCCAGGGGTTATCACGCCAGATCAGTGTAAAATGGGTATTATGCCAGGCTATATTCACCAAGCAGGATCGGTTGGTATTGTTTCTCGTTCAGGAACGTTGACTTATGAAGCGGTTAATCAAACAACTAAACGCGGATATGGTCAATCAACTTGTGTTGGTATTGGTGGCGATCCAATTCCAGGCTCGAGTTTTATTGATATGTTAGCACTGTTTGAACAAGATCCATCGACTCAATCGATCGTGATGGTTGGTGAAATCGGTGGCACAGCAGAAGAAGAGGCAGCTGATTTCATACAGTCAAATGTCACAAAACCAGTTGTTGCATATATTGCAGGCGTCACAGCACCGCCGGGTAAGCGCATGGGGCATGCTGGTGCCATTATTTCGGGTGGCAAAGGTACTGCTGAAGCTAAATCAATCGCTTTGAAACAGGCCGGTGTTGAAGTTGTACAATCGCCAACTTATATTGGTGATGCTCTGTCAGCTCTTTATTAGTGTCACTCGTAGGGGTTGTCATCTTGTTTGAAGATAAAGATCACATTGGTTCCAATCAATTTGAGTTTTTTTCTGAAAAATTCACCCAGGTACCTTTTGTAGGTATTGGGTAGCTGTTGCAGTTTTTTACCTCGGATGATAATCGAAAGCTTTCTCCCTGCTTGTGGGTGTGCAAATTGCAAGCGAGGTCGAATTCCTTTTGTTACCGGTGGTGGCTGATGCTCGGTTGCCTTATTCAGTAGTCGAGTCAAATATGCCGTGTTGCTGGTATACCTTCTTGATTGATAGATCTTGATGAGTGTTTTCTCTAACGTTCGGATCCGTCTGCCTGCTTTGGCAGAGATGAACACAATTGGGACGTGTGCCATGCCTTGGCAACGATCACGGATATTCATCTGTATCAGTCTGGTTTGGTATTCACTCATGTGGTCTATTTTATTAATGGCAATCACCACACTAACGCCACGTCTAAGACACAAATCGATCAGTTGTATGTCCTGCTGTGCGATTTCTTGTGTTCCATCGACCAAGTAGATTGTCACATCACTACTTTGTAGATTTCTAAGTGATTGAATGATGGATAGTGATTCTAAGCCTGTTTTAACCAGACTTTTTCGTCTTATTCCGGCAGTGTCAACGATGTTGAACTGATGACTCCCATTGCTATCTCGAACGGTTAGTTTTTCAGTCGTTGATGTGGTGGTTGTGTGTGGTTGTTCAGAGACAACCACGCGGTCTTGTTTGATTAAGGTATTAAACAGCGTTGATTTCCCTGCATTGGGTCTTCCAATGATTGATAGACACGGTAATTGGTTATCATCATAATCAATTTCGTGTTGTTGATAGTATGGGCCTAAGTCGACCATTAAGTCTTCCATGCCGAATTTTGATTTGGCTGATAGGGTATGAATGCGTTTGAAGCCGAGTCGATAGTAGTCTGTATCACATCGTGATAAAACATCAGCATTATCCGCTTTGTTAGCGATTAAGATAATGTCTTTTTCACTGTCCCTTAGCTGTTGACTGAGTTCTTTCTCGTATTCAGACATGGCTGCTTGAGCATCCACAACAAAGAGAATTAAATCAGCCTCTTCAATGGCTAGCCATACTTGATTATTGAGTTGTTTCTGAATCGTTTGTTGCTGATCGGTCAATCCACCGGTATCGATGAGTAGTAAGGTCCCTAAATCATTGTCAGAAAACCCATAACAACGATCTCTTGTTGTACCGGCAATGTGTGATATGATCGATTCATTTGAATTTGTTAGCCGATTAAATAAAGTCGACTTACCGACATTTGGGACGCCTACGATTGCAATAGTTGATAACATATTAACCTCGTTGACTGCTTATCATGTTAATCATTTCAGCATATGACTCACTCGACAGATCACTGTCACCTATTTGTCTAGTCAAGTCAGTGATGTCCTTAAATGATGCATTACTGATGGTTTCGAGTAGTGCGTCACCGTGTTCTTGCTTGGACTCTGAGTAGTAAATTCTAGCTAGGCGTATTTTGGCTAGATCTCGTACGGCTGTGTTTGTGCCACTGTTTGATAGTTCCAGTAAAATAGCAGCAGCACTTTGCGTGTCATCTTGTTCATAGGACTGCTTAGCGGTATACAGCTTGGCAAGATCCGAGAAGAACTTTTTGTGTTGATTCTTGATCAGGAATTGTGCGTTTGATAACCGGTTTTGATAGTCATTATTGTTGTCGATGACGGCTAACATGGCATTGATTGCAAGTGAATCAAGTCGCTTAGCACTCTGCTTAGCTTGGTATGTGTAGACAGCCACACATGACAATACAATCATACAGACAGATAGCAGTTTCTTGTATTTAAATGTTGACCAGTAAGATAGAAGTGACGTGTCTTTAATCATGATGATTCCTCTGCATGGTTTTCTTTGATCCGTGTGAGACACTCCGTTAACGATCCTTGGTGTGATCGTTCTGGATGTCTCATGTTTTTGAGCTGATAGGTAGCCTGATTGGTTTCGTATTCACCAATGATAAATACCCATTGAGCCCCTAATTTATCAGCTTTTTTTAGTTGTGCTTTGAGTGATGACGTTTGTTCACAAGCAAAGAACGAACGAATGTTCTGGCACTCATCATGTAATTTTTCTGACAAAGATAAGCAAGTCGCCTGTGACGATTGGCCAAGCCCGATAATGTAGACATCTGGTTGGTTGTCTGATCGCTCATGGTGGCATTGGTACAATTCATAGAGTCTTTCGATCCCAATTGAAAAACCAGCAGCGTGGTTTGGTTTGCCGCCTAAATCGTGTATTAAACCATCATAGCGTCCACCTGCACACACTGCGCTTTGAGAGCCTAAGGCCTGAGTTGTCCATTCAAAGACAGCACCATTATAGTAGTCAAGCCCTCTGACTAAGTTTGGGTTGATTGTGTATTTAATGGAACAGTCATCTAGTAGTTGACGATAATGATCAAACTGCTCACGTTGCTGGCTTGAGAGGCTATCTACCAGTTGGGGCGCTTCTCGACACAGCTCTTGAACAATTGGATTTTTGCTATCGAGTAAACGAATTGGATTGTGGTGAAGACGCTCGACTTCATCAGCAGTCAGCGCTGATTCGTGAGACTTAAAGTATGCGACTAGTTTTTCTTGGAAGCGAAGCCGACAGGATTTTTCTCCAAGCCAATTAATCTCAAGAGTTAGGGGTAGGCTTAATCGTTCGAAGATTCTTTTGGCTATGTGAATTAATTCGACATCAATTGATCCAGATGGCATTGCAAATGCTTCGATGCTAAACTGATTAAACTGTCTGGCTCGACCTTTTTGTGGTCGCTCATAGCGAAACATCGGGCCTAGATACCACAGTCGGCACAGTGAGTTGTTATCGAGTATTTTATGTTGTAAAGCGGCACGAACACAGCCTGCAGTTCCTTCTGGTCTCAGTGCGAGCATTTGGTTATTTCGGTCATTAAAGCAGTACATTTCTTTATTAACAATATCGGTGAAATCACCAATTGATCGTGAAAACAAGTCATATTTCTCGACAATTGGGATGCGGATCTCCTGATAGTGGTATTGATTTGCAATGGCAATTAATTGTGATTCAATCTGGCGTAGCGTCTTTGAGTCAGCGGGTAGGATGTCATTAAAGCCACGAATCGCCTGAATTGAGTTAGTCATGAATTAGCCCTGTTGAGTCGTCACGGTTGGTTGGTTGTTCGATACGTACTGTTTGATGATATCCTGATAAGTAAACAGAGAAGTGATGATGAATATAATCGCAAATATGGCATATTTCCTGGCTGTTTTCCAGTTGAGCTTGGGTGTCGCCATCATGGGCTCATCAAATTCAATGCTAATGGGTCTAAGGATTTTTTTATTAACCGGTATATCGCAGCGGATGCCTAATAGCTCAATATAGGCCTTTAGCTGTTTGGTTGATATGATATCTAAGCTATCAAATTCATTGGATTCGAAGTGCTGTACTCGAGTCGATGCTATGCCAAGTTGATCAGCAATGTCATGAATGGATAGGTTTTTTTCTTGACGTGCTTTCGATAGTATTTCCGCAGTGTAAGCGAACTGGTCGGGTTGATTTCTCATGTAACTACTTCCTTAGTTTGACGTTGACGGACGGGCATAGGTCGTTCGTTTGTTGAGTACAGTACCTGCTAATTGACCACAGGCACCCAGGATGTCAGACCCTCGTTCTTTTCTGACTGTCGTGATGAACCCTGATTTCATTAATTGTTTCTGAAAGCGTTCAATGGTTGACTTGGGCGATGCGCGATAAGCACTGCCTGGAAACGGGTTGAATGGAATGAGGTTTATTTTGCAGGGTATGTCATGGAGTAGACGCGTTAGTTCTTTTGCCTGCTCGTTAGAATCATTAATTTGATCAAGCATAATGTACTCAATGGTCACTTTACGCTTACTGTTGTTAAAGTATTCACGACAAACAGCGATAATATCACTCACCGGATATTTGCTATTGATGGGTATGATTTGTTCTCTTAGCTGATCATTCGGTGCGTGGAGAGATAAAGCAAGCGATGCGGACGAAATCGCCTTGAGTCGTTTCATCGCTGGTACAATACCAACCGTTGAGACGGTGACGCGATATTTCGAGAACCCGTGTGCATGATCAGATAATAAAATCCCCAGACTCGTCGTTACATTTTTCTCATTTAACAGTGGCTCGCCCATACCCATATAGACAATATTGGTGATGGCATTTAGGTTAGGGTCGAGTGAATGGATTCTCTGTTTAGCCAGTAACACTTGTCCAACGATCTCAGCAACATTCAAATTTCGATTAAATCCCTGCCGTCCGGTATGACAAAATTTACAATCTAAAATACAACCGACTTGTGATGATATGCACAAGGTAGCGCGTTGTCTTTCGGGTATGTAGACAGTCTCGATGACATTGGCACTACCGGGTTGTGGCTGGATAAGCCATTTGATGGTTCCATCTACGCTCTGAAACTCTTTGACGATTTTCGGTAGGGTGATGTGGTAGCGAAGAGACAGCTTTTCTCTGAGCGCTAGAGACAAATTGGTCATTAAGTTGAAATCCAAACATTGTTTTTGGTGAATCCAACTTAGAATCTGGTCTGCTCTGAATCGAGGTTCTTGCATCTCTTTCAACTGTTCTGCTAATTGAGCAGAATCGAGATTTAAAATATTCACTCGACTTTGGTCGACTTGAACGACAGGAATGTTAACCGTTGCTTGCATTTAAGTGAAATCTGGAAAAAAGAAGTTGATTTCTCGCTTAGCTGATTGGGTCGAGTCAGAACCATGAACCGAGTTGCGATCGATTGACTCGGCATAAAGTGCTCGTATTGTGCCAGCTTCAGCATCTGCTGGGTTCGTTGCGCCCATGATCTGTCTGTTCTTAGCAATGGCATCTTCGCCACTGAGTACCTGGACCAGTACGGGCTCTGAGGAGATGTAGCTAACTAGGTCGTCGTAAAAGGGTCTCTCTTTGTGTTCGATGTAGAACTCTTTACCTTGTTCTTGTGTTAAGGTTAGCATTTTACAAGCGCTAATGGATAACCCATTGCCTTCAAAGAGTTGGATGATTTTCCCAATTAAGTTGCGACTGGTTGCATCTGGTTTTATAATAGATAAGGTGTGCTCATATGCCATGTTCTGTGTCTCCAATTTTAACTCTGAATGTTAACATTATTTTTTTGACAAGTCACTAAAATTAGTTAGTTAATTGACTAAGAGCACGATTTAGCTGCGCGACAAAGCCATTGATGGCATCACGACTGGTGTATCGACCCATGCCAATTCTAATCGATTCGTTGACAGCCTGTAAGCTTGACAAGCAGGCATAGAGCACGTGATCTCGTGGCTGTTGTTGGTTGATACAGCTAGAGTGAGTGGATATCTGAAATGGTTTCAGGAATTCAATCAGGGCACTTCGGTCAACGTCATGGCACTGAAATGATAAGATGTCGTTGACTCGGTATTTTGCATCAACATGAATTGTGATGGTGTGAGGTAGTTGTTTAAGTCCTTGGATGAGTGCCTTGGCATTTGACGCAGATTTGGCATGGTTGCTTTTCTGATTCAATTGGGTTAGCTGATAGGCTTTCCCCATGCCTACTATCTGGTGAGTTGGTAGGGTGCCCGGTCGAATTCGTTGTTGTTGCTCTCCACCAAACAACAATGGTCGTAACATGATTAAAGGGTTTTTCTTTCGATATAGGGCTCCAACACCTTTAGGTCCATAGCATTTATGAGCAGATAGTGATAGTAAATCAATGCCCTGTTGTTCAACATTAATGTCAATTTTACCGATGGCTTGTGCGGCATCTACGTGAAAAAATGCACCAACTGCATGCGCTATCTCTGCGATTTCGCTGAGAGCCTGTGTGACACCGATTTCGTTGTGAACAGCAATGACCGATACCAATAGGGTGTCGCGTCTGACCAGTGTTCTGAGCTGATCTAAATTGATTCGTCCATTGTGATCGACGGAGACATAACTGATTTCGAATCCTTCTTTAGCGAGTTGTTTTAAGACCTGTTTGGTTGCTGAGTGCTCGATTGTGCTTGTGATGATGTGCTTTTTGAAGCCTTGATAAAATTTAGCTGTGCCGTATAATGCCAGGTTAATTGACTCGGTTGCGCCAGAGGTCCAGATAATACTATCTGGATCGGCATGAATGCATTCGCTAACACGTTCTCTTGCAAGGTCGATCTGTTGACTGACCATGGTTGACTGATGGTAGTGCGCGTGTGGGTTGTAGGGGTGTTCTTCTAACGATTGAGTCATGACCCGTATAACTTCTGGGTCAACGGGTGTACTGGCGGCGTAGTCAAAATAGTATTCAATATCGCTAAGCATCTATTATTATAGCATAAAAATGGTGTTTTACTAGGTTTTTTTCTGGATGGCACACTCAATGCTGATGTGATATCTGAGTAGAAAATACACTTGTTTTTTCACGAATGACATTTGGAATGCTTTCTATGTGGACTTTGTGTTACAACGGTCGTCAAGTGTTCCGTTTGAGATAAACCAGTTTAGCTCGAGTAACGGTGTGAGTGTTTCGGGATTCATTGGCTTAACTTAGTATCGTTTTATATAAACTCAGCTGAGTTTTTGTGGTGATGTCTTCATCTATCCATGTTTGTCTCTGGCCCAACAACCATCGGTTGACCAGTCTTTGTCTTATCAGGGTGGTCATCTTTAAGAAAAAATGGGTGAGCGCTGTGTTGTCGGTTGCGCTTCGTCAGATCAAAACAGACAATTGATCATTAAATCACTATACTTTAGTAATAAAATACATTACAATCAATTGCTTATATTTGAGGGCGTGTGATGATAAGAGTTGTTGGGCTTGGGCTGGCATTCCATAACAAAACTATTTTCGAAGATGTAAATCTTAATATCAACCGCCAAGAAAAAATAGGTTTGATTGGCAGAAATGGCAGCGGTAAATCCAGCTTCATCAAACTCATACTTGGGCAATTAGAACCCGATGATGGTAAAATAGTGATTCCCAATCACTACAAAATAGGCTATTTAGAACAACATTTGAAATTTGAGCATGACAGTGTCATTGATGAAATGGCCAGTGTGCTTAGTGAAGAGCGAACTTATGAATTATGGAAAGGTGAAAAAATACTTCAGGGACTCGGTTTTTCTGATGACGACATTTTAGCTAACCCGAACACATTCTCTGGTGGCAATCAGGTCAAAGTGAATTTAGCTAAGCTATTACTTTTGGAGCCGGATTTACTCCTGTTAGATGAGCCAACAAACTATCTTGATATTCATTCTACTAAATGGTTGAAACGCTTTTTGAAACAATGGCCAACTGAGCTGATTTTAATCACTCATGATAGAGGCTTCATGGATAGTATCATCACGCATACGATCAATATTCATCGAGGGCTGTTTCGAAAAACACCAGGGGGTACTCAAAAAATTAAAGATCAAATTTCGAAAGAAGAAGAGATTCATGAGAAGACCAGAGGAAATCAAGAAAAAAAACGCAAAGAAACTCAAGATTGGATAGACAGAAATAAGGCAAAAGCAAGCACGGCAACTAGAGCACAATCAAAAGCAAAGGCTTTGGAAAAACAACTAGTGTATCACAAGTTGACTGATATGAAACATCTAGAGTTTCAATTTAGTTACCACCCTTACAAAAGCAAAAGGCCGCTACTGACAGTTGAAAACCTTACCTTTGCTTATCCCGACAGTGATATTTTAATTAAAGATCTTTCATTAGAAATCAGTGCCACAGATAAGATTTGTGTTATTGGGAAAAATGGTAAAGGCAAGTCAACGTTATTAAAGCTCATCTCCCAAGTTATGGCAGTCACGACAGGTATCATCACTAAGCATGACAATGTTCATACGGGCTATTTTGGTCAGATGAATATAGATAGGCTTCATAGCAACAATACGGTTTGTGAAGAAATTCAATCTGCAGAT
>DLBP01000010.1:0-8422 GCA_002480165.1 Proteobacteria bacterium UBA7821
GATTGAAGAGCCCCTATCCCCTACCCCTGATCTAAAGTCATCGATCGAGCAGGTTTCATGATCACCAGTTAGACGATCTTCAAGTCCATATCCGTAGTTGTCGATATGTGCTTTGTGATTACTTTCAAGCGCTGTAACAGCTTTCTTAATTGCTGCCATACCCGTTGATGGATTTCTAGTCTGTTTTGTTGAGAAATTGGTATGCATGCCTGCACCATTCCAGTCACCCTTGATCGGTTTAGCATCCAAACTGACAATAACGTTGTAATCCTCAGTAATTCGATACAGTAACCACCTAGAGAGCCAAATTTCGTCTGATATGGTTAAGGGATCAGCTGACTCACCATCAATATCCCGATAACCGACTTGATATTCCCACTGACCCGGCATCACCTCTGCATTGGTACCACAGATTTTGATACCTGCCATGATACAAGCATCGGTGTGATCTTCAACCAAATCTCTAGCAAACACCTCGTCTGTACCTACACCACAATAATATGGCCCTTGTGGCTCTGGGTTTCCATGTTCCGGCCATCCGAGTGGTGTTTTGTCTTTTTTGAATAGCGTATATTCCTGCTCCATACCAACATATGGATCAAAATCCGATGAGACTTGTTCCATCAACTCTATCAATTTAGCACGATGGTTCGTTGCTACCGGCTTATGATCTGTATCAAGGACTTCACACAATGCTAAATAGCTACCATAATCTTCCAGTGGATTGGGTTTGATACAAACTGGCTTAAGTACCAGATCTGATTGATGAGTTGGCGCTTGATTAGTTGATGACCCATCAAAACCCCATAAAGGTAGGTCACTAAGCTTAACATCAGATTCTGGTAGAGATAGGACTTTAACCTTAGAACGAAGCTTGGCATATGGTATTGTGCCGTCTATCCAAATATAGGTTACTTTAGAAATCATAAAAACCTCCATATGTATATTACTGCTCTGACATCACTCCATTAAACTAGACAACGCATGTGCCTTATTTAACAAAGCATTAGACACTGTGATCTCTCAGGAAAGTAGTTAGTGAGAAACCTACTCAAAACACTATCTCCCTCCCCAGATCAACGGGTATTGGGTATTCGTCTTATTATAATATATTTTGAACGCTGTGTTTTGATTAAATGTCCTTTAAAACACAACACCTACATTTTACATCAAAAAAGAAGGGTTCTGTGATTACCAACAAATGTTATTGTTTGTGTTAGACAGGCTGGATACCATACTGGCGATCAATTGCATTATAACTATTAGGACGCTATCACCCAACTGAACCAAGTTGGTTAGCCCAGTACTAATACTAGTACTGGGCCACCACAGAGATTAATCTTCATCATCCCAGTCAAGTGCACCACCAGTCTGATACTCAATCACTCGAGTTTCAAAGAAGTTCTTTTCTTTTTTCAAGTCCATTACTTCGCTCATCCAAGGAAAAGGGTTCTCAACATCACCATACTGTTCTGGCAAGCCAATTTGCTTGAAACGTCTGTTAGCAACGTATTCTAAATATTGGCGCAATAGTTGATGATTCATGCCTAGAATGCCATTGGGCATACTATCAACAGCATACTGATGCTCTAAATCAACCCCTTGTTTAATAATCCCTATGATTTCTTCTTTAAACGCATCCGTCCATAGGTGTGGGTTTTCAATCTTAATCTGGTTGATTAAGTCCACGCCAAAGTTTAGGTGAAGGGATTCATCTCTCAAAATGTATTGAAACTGTTCAGCTGTTGCCGTCATCTTGTTTCGACGTCCCATTGAAAGAATCTGAACGAAACCAACATAAAAGAAAAGCCCCTCAAACACAATATAAAAGACAATGAGATCTCTTAGCAGCTCTTGATCTTTCTCAAAAGTACCCGTGGTGAAATCTGGCTGTGAAATACCCTGGGTAAAGCCGAGAGACCAGTTTGCTTTGGCAGCAACCGATGGAATTTCATGGTACATGTTGAATGTTTCTTTCTCATCAAGACCAAGAGACTGTATAATGTGTACATAAGATTGTGTGTGGACTGCCTCCTCAAAAGCTTGCCTGAGCAAATATTGTCTACACTCAGGGCTTGTAATCAGACGGTAGATAGCTAGCACAATGTTGTTCGCCACTAAAGAATCTGCTGTTGAAAAGAACCCCAGGTTACGTTTGATAATATTTCTTTCTTCATCAGTCAGCCCATCTTCAGAACGCCATAGAACGATATCAGGCGTCATATTTACTTCCTGTGGCATCCAATGGTTAGCACAGGCTTCATTGTACTTTTTTTCAGCGAATTCATGACACAGTGGCCATAGGATATTAATATCCGCTCGACCATTGATCACCAGCTTTTGTTGATCGGTATGGCAGACGACCCGATCTAAGCCTGTCATCTCCAAGCCGGTATTCACTGTATTACTTTGTGTTGTTGACATATTCCCTCTCCTTTATTGACACGATTCACAGTCTTCACCATCGAGTGAACACATCGGACCGCTCGATGTATCCATGGTATTACTCACATAATTTAAAGCACCATCTGTGATAGTCACTTTCTCAGTGTCTGTAGCCGCTCGAGTTCTACAGTAATAAGTCGTTTTTAATCCTTTAATCCACGCATATCGATAAACCTTATCAATCTTCTTACCGGAAGGTTGTGCTATATACAAATTCAATGACTGTGCCTGATCATACCACTTTTGTCGTCTTGAGGCGCAATCAATTAACCACTCGGGATCAATTTCAAAAGCAGTCTTGTAGAGGCGTTTAATCTCATCAGGAATTCGTTTAATCTTTGAAATCATACCTTCGTAGTACTTGAAGTCATTCAGCATGACTTCATCCCATAGCCCGATGGCTTTTAATCGCTTAATTAAACTGGCATTAATTATCGTGAACTCGCCCGATAAATTCGATTTAACATACAAATTACTGTAAGATGGTTCAATTGAAGCTGACACATTACAAATATTAGCAATGGTAGCAGTCGGCGCAATGGCCATGACGTTGGAATTTCTCATACCATACTTGGCAAGTTTTTTCCGAATGCCAGTCCAATCTAAAGAAACCGATTCATCTTGATCTAAGTACTCAGCGCCTCGCTGTTGTCGGAGTAAGTCAATGGAATCGATTGGTAAAATCCCCTGTGACCACAAAGACCCTTGATAACTGTCATAATGCCCACGCTCTTTTGCCAGTTCGATTGAGGCATCAATCGCACAGTGCGCAATCATTTCTGACGACAAGTCGGCAAAGTCAATAGCTGCTTGCGAGTCATAGCAAATCTCCATGTGATGCAGTGCATCTTGAAAGCCCATTTGACCTAGGCCAACAGGACGGTGCTGAAGGTTTGAGAAACGAGCTGATTCAACGGCGTAGTAGTTTAGATCAATGACATTGTCGAGCATTCTCATTGCAGTCTTGACCGTCTTTTTCAGCTTGTCCTGATCGATTGTTTTGTCTTTTATGTGGTGTAGTAAATTAATACTACCTAAATTACAAACAGCTATCTCTGCTGGTTTTCCATCAAGGCCGTTTGACGTATTGAGTGTGATCTCAGTGCATAAATTTGATGAATGAACAACGCCGCAGTGCTGTTGAGGCGAGCGAATGTTACATGGGTCTTTGAAAGTAATCCATGGGTGTCCTGTTTCAAAAAGCATCGACAACATCTTTCGCCATAACGCTTGAGCCGGCATTGTTTTAGACTGAATTTCACCTCGCTTTGCCAGTGCTTCATATCGCAGGTAAGCATCCTCAAATGCCTGGCCATAGACCTCGTGTAAATCGGGTGCATCAGATGGTGAGAACAGAGTCCAATCCTCTTTCTTATGGACGCGTTTCATAAAGAGATCTGGTACCCAGTTAGCAGTGTTCATATCATGCGTTCTTCGACGTTCATCCCCGGTATTTTTTCGAAGTTGTAAAAAGTCTTCGATGTCCAGATGAAACGTCTCTAGATAAGAGCAAAGCGCGCCTTTTCGTTTCCCTCCTTGGTTAACGGCATTAACAACCGCATTAACAACTGCTAGAAAAGGAACGATACCAGAGGACTTACCATTAGTCCCTTTTATTAAGCTGCCACAAGCTCGAATGGGTGTCCAATCATTACCAATACCACCAGCCCACTTGGAGAGCATTGCATTGTCTTTGATGAGCGAGAATATCGAATCCAAGTCATCGCCACCATGCGATAGAAAACAGCTAGACATTTGTGGTTTAGTTAAACCGGAGTTAAATAACGAAGGTGTAGAGCACATGTAGTCAAATCTTGACAGGACTTCGTAGAATTCGATGGCTTTCTCTTCACGCTGCGACTCATTCAATGCCATCCCCATTGCAACACGCATCCAAAACGTTTGTGGAATTTCGAAGCGGACCTCATTTTCGTGTAGAAAATACCGATCATACAAAGTCTGAAGACTGAGATATGCAAATAAGTAATCCCGCTCTGGCTGGATAGCCTTTGACAGCTTTTCAAGATCATAAGACAATAACTCCTCATTAACTAATCCCATCTCGACCCCTTTCTCTAGAGTCACTTTCAGCAATTTTTCGTAGTCAGTGACCATCGGAATATCATCTTTGACATCCAAAAGTAGAGATAACGCGTTTCTCTTTATTTGCATCAACAATACTTGCGAGCATAAAAACGAGTAATCCGGCTCTTTCTCAATTCTCTGTCGAATATTTAACAGTAGTGCATCCATGACTTTCTCGATAGGAATGTTCTGGTATAGTTCTCGAAAGGTAGATTGTGTGATGGCAGTAAAGTCGAGTGTTTTGAATCGCTTCATGAATGGCTTTAGCCAATCTAGCAAAGTTTTTTCAGTTAAGCGTATGACTTTTTTGTTATTGGCAATCACTGCTATAGTGTCACCTTGTGCCTCTTCGACATCACTCTGTGCGCGCTCGGCCGTTCTTTCTTCTCGATAGAGAATGTATGATCTGGCAATGCGATCATGCGAAAGTCTCATCAGGTACTTTTCTGCTAAATCTTGGATCTTTTCGATGTGAACGGTAAGCGGACATTCGATTAATATGTGGTTTTGAATTGACTCAACAACATCGTGAATTTCTTGTCGACCGCGTTCACTATTTGAATCTTGTTCACCTCGAACTGAAATAAAGGCTTTTGTGATAGCAACACGTATCTTGTCGACATCGAATGTACTCGGGTTACCATCACGTTTGATTACGGTTGGCCACTGGACTGATTGGCCATCTTTATCTTGATCGGTTGTTTTGACTGGGTCTACTAATTCCACCATACTCTCTCCTACTACTATTATGTGGCAACTCACTACATGTTGTGCAAAAAACTTCTTACAAACACAATATAATCGGCCCAAGTCTGGTTTTCAATCAGTTAGAACAATTATATCACTATATCATTGATTCGAATCGTTATTTACTATTTGGTTCTTTCGAACGCCATTAGAAAAATCTCTACTCTGACTAAGCATCGCCGTGATCAACAATCTTATGAACGAACAGAATTGATAAAGATTATCAAAATAACACTTGATAAATTCAGTTTGGTGTTTTAATATGTTGTGGTAAATTATGCAACATGGGATAATTGATGGCAAAAATTGATTTAACAAAGAACAGACTTGGGCTGCCAGCTGCCCTGAGAAAGCTTAAAAGGCAAGCCGCGTCGACAGCCACAAGCAAGAAAATCAGCAAAAATGGTAGACTAGTGAAAAAGTCAAAACTCAGACGGATCAAAAAAGCCTCTGCCATTAAGAGAGGACTTAAAAAAGTCTTGCAGCTGAAGATTACTGATAACGAAAACAAAAGTCCAACCAGAAGACGACGCAGACCATCACAAGTGACTACTGAAGTAGCGCCACAGGCCGAGCAAGCTTAAACACGATCATCAACAACACGCATTGTGTTGTAGGGAATGGAGCAGTTATTACTACTGACAATTGCTTGTATCTTCATCAAAAGCTCTTGCTTGGTTTCAAGAAATGGCACCATGCTCGTATCACTAGAAAACACATAGCAGTCTACTTTCAAGCTAGAATCCGAGAATTCAGTTAGTTTCGCGTAATGAGGTACATTCACCGCTGTGCCATCATCATCGAATTGACAAACGAACCGACTAGAGCTTCGAAAGTACTGCTCTATTTCGTCGCAGATCTTGCTGACGTGGGTTATATCTCGATAGTCGAGTCCAAAACTGAGGCGAATTCGCCGAAATGGCATACCACTCACATTCTCAACAATGATGCTCTGAAAAATTGAATTAGGGACGTGAAGTAGACGACGTTCAAATGTCCTAATCACGGTTCTTCGCCAACCAATGTCATCCACAATACCCTCTAACGAGCGGTCAGGTGACCTGATCCAGTCTCCAACAGCAAATGGCTTTTCAGCCAATAACATAAAACCACCAAACATATTTCCCAGCAGATCTTTTGCAGCAAGACCAGCAGCCAGTCCACCCACACCACCAAATGCAGCGATACCCGTTGCAGAGAGACCAAAGAAATGCTCAAGTAGAAAGATTCCCGATAGAACTTTAACAATAAGTGAACCAGTTTTAATCATTGCCTTATAAGCGTGTTTGTCAAAATTACTAAACTTGGCGTGAGAACGACTGACCTTCTGATCAACTGCCTTGAAAAAATTCGTGGCAATCAATAACACAAATAATATATTCACCAGAACAGTGATATCACTCAGTAGCAGTGATAGATAATTTGTCGACATAGCTGTGTCTGAAATAGCGGCGAGATGATGATTACTAGACAACCAGTCGAAGTGGCTATTATGCTGGGCAGCCAATAAGCTTAATGTATAAGCTTCAATGAGGTACCGAGCATTATCAACCAGCAAATGAAATAAAGAGAAGACAACGAGTGGGTACCTAATGACCTCGACAAATAACAGCCAGACACTTGACTTTCGATGCCTCACCCGATTCAACAACCTGGCAGAACCGAGCAGTACAAGCGTTATAAATAGGAGAAAAACACACCAGGAGACTATAAAGTATGGGATTAAGGCAAGACCATAGAGCATGTGCATTCCGAATAATAAAAACCTAAATCAACTATAGCACACAAAGCCATTTTGTGCTAACGTTAGACACATGATCAGTGTAAAACAGCTAACGCTAACAACCTTACTTCTAACAACAGGACTTTTCGCCATGAATGACTCTACAGCACCCATCATCAGCCTCGAACTAAAATCTGGTACAGTAAAAATACAAACCAAGCCAGATGTTGCACCTAAGCATGTAGAGCGAATCAGCCAGCTGGTTCAAGAAGGCTTTTACGATGGACTGACCTTTCACCGTGTCATTGACGGGTTCATGGCACAAGGTGGAGACCCAAGAGGGGATGGGACTGGCGGCTCTGGGACAAACATTCCAGCAGAGTTTAGTCAAGAAAAACACAAACGCGGTACAGCATCCATGGCAAGAGCACAAGATCCTAACAGTGCAGATAGCCAGTTCTTCATTTGCTTTGAAGAGGCTCCATTTTTAGATGGACAGTATACCGTCTGGGGTGAAGTCATCGAAGGTATGGAATTTGTAGATCAAATTAAAAGGGGCAGTGGCCACAGTGGTTCAGTGGCAGAGCCTGATCAAATAGTAAGCGCAAAGTTATCAACCTAATCAGCACCTTAAGCAAAAGTCCTATAACTAAGACTGATTTATTAGAAAATACAATTGATAGAGAAATCTAACGCTGTTATAATTGGTCTTAGTTATAACTGGTTGCGGTTTATGCCAAAAGCTTCAATACAAGACAAAAGCGACATGCAACGTGCTAAAGCACCGTTATTCAGACAGAGAATGTCAAATACGCAAATATTACTTTCTTGCTTCCGATCCGATATTGATCAGAGCGACTATAACCAAGCTAGCGGGAAACTCGGTCACAACGACGGGCCATGGCAAGCCGCCTCCTACTCTGATAAGCACGGTGACAGTTATATCGACATCGACTCTGACAGTGCCTTTATCCTTTGGCTTGCAGAGACAAGCAACTCAAAAGACGGAACCCAGCGTAGCACACTAATCGCTATGCTCCAGTATGAAGTAACGAACCAAGTTATCAACTCTATATTGAATGCCTGTGAACGCTATAGCAATTACAAGCTCAGCCAACAACAAGCAGACCAAGAAGCTGTGGAGACGAGCGTACCAGATGATTTGACTCAGGCTATCCTAGATCAGTTCAAAGCAGAATCAAGCCAAGAAACACTCGATTCGATTGAGCAACTTACGGAAAGAAGTCGGATAGGAACAATTCCAGAACGATTTGATGACGAATATTTATGTGGTGAGCACATACAGGATATACACCACATATTCACACAACTACTAACAAATAGCCAAATAGCAACCAAGATCAAGCAACTCCATCTGACACTATTTTCCAAGTCCAAGAGGCAATCGCCGCCGGAGTGGAG
>DLBP01000010.1:8711-9198 GCA_002480165.1 Proteobacteria bacterium UBA7821
CTATTTTCCAAGTCCAAGAGGCAACACAAAATCACACGCTACCTAGACGCAGCAACAGCCATAAAAGAAGAACTCAATGCGGCAGAAGCACCGGAAGTATCCGCTCAAAATACACTCTCTCTATTTTCATACGGCAGGAATCACAAGCTGTCAGAATTATTCTCGAGTAAATTAGACAGCCTAGCAGCTATCACAGAATACAGCGATCATAGCAAACCATACTCGAGCAACAGCATTCAGACCATCATCTGTAAAACACTTTGCCAAATCAGTAAAATGCAGTCTAAAGACATATTGGATCTTGCCTTTGTCATACAACACTACATGTCAGAGCACTTGCGGATAGAAAGTCAAAAAATTGATACTTTGCATGATATCATTGATAAGATGTATATTGAAAGATATTTACCAACACAGAAACAAGTCATCATTCAGATCGTAAACCACCTGCTATTCATTCTTAATGAAATACAAAACGGAGAAGTCA
>DLBP01000006.1 GCA_002480165.1 Proteobacteria bacterium UBA7821
TACCAACTGAGCTACGCTCACCATGTAGCCATTCGCGCTCGGCAGGACTCGAACCTGCAACCCTCGGCTTAGAAGGCCGATGCTCTATCCAGTTGAGCTACGAGCGCCTATGAATCGGGGTAGAGGGATTTGAACCCCCGACATCCTGCTCCCAAAGCAGGCGCGCTACCAGACTGCGCTATACCCCGTTGGCTGAAACAAACAATGTTTGACTTCAAAACCATCTGGATATTAACAGTTAATAGCCGGCCTTTCAAGCACTATCTTATGCAGATGCACATAGCCACTATAAATTGTGTAACAATTCATTTAACATCACCTTCGCTTTCACCCGTTCATCAACCTGCTTAACAATAATGGCAGCGTTAAGCGCATATTGACCACAAGCGCTTGGCAAACTACCGGGGACAACTACCGAGTTTGGCGGGACATAACCCTGTGAGATACAGCCCGTCTCTCGATTGTATATTTTTGTGCTTTTACCGATAAAAACGCCCATGCTGATTATGCTATTTCGGCCAACAACAACCCCCTCAACAATTTCACTTCTTGCGCCAATAAAACAATCATCCTCGATTATAGTTGGCTTGGAACCAATCGGCTCTAGAACACCGCCAATACCCGCACCACCACTAACATGTACGTGTTTACCAATCTGAGCGCAACTGCCAACAGTCGCCCAAGTATCAATCATACACCCTGTGTCGATATAAGCACCAATGTTCACAAATGATGGCATTAATACCACTTGCTCACCAACAAAAGCCCCGTGGCGGACGTAAGCAGGTGGCACCACGCGCGCGGTGGCATCGATGGTTCTCTTTGAAAAAGCACTGGGGACAACATCCTGGTACAAACTAACATCAGTTTGCATCACTTGTTTTGGCAGCATTCTAAAATACAACAATATCGCTTGCTTGACCCAGGCATTAACCAACCAGGCACCCTCGTGTTTTTCCGCCACACGAACCTCACCAGCACTCAACAGATCCATCACACTGTCAATGACACCCTTATCCTCTAACGTCATGACTGAACCGTCACCGCCCGTCACCTTAGACCATATTTTCAACACCGAATCTTCAAGCTTCACGACTCACCTCTATTTGTTAGCTGCATCACAAAATAACATTTTAAAAATAAATAAACAAATCGTTCGTGTTATTTTATTATCAGTGCTATAATTGGGGATAAGTCTTGTTTGACGGGAGGGAACTTGGCCATTTGTTTTTCGAGCACACGTCGCAAAACTCTGCATCGGCTCGTGTCCACTATCATATTGGTGGCATTCACGACTGTAGCTAGAGCTTCAAGCCCGTGTGATGATTACATCACTGAGTTACAGGAGAATCCTTCCTCAATATCCGTTACAGACCTAGGCGACATGTCTTGTCTACTAATCAGCCAATCTGGCAGTATCGCCTCATTGATAGTATCACTATCATTCATCTGCGGTATCGCTACCGTTATCAACTCTCTGTTCAAGTTCAAACAACAGCGAGACAACCCCACACAAATACCAATTGTCACACCGATTAGCATGTTCTTTGTGGGTGTATTTATGATCTACCTACCCTCAATCATCTCGACTGGAGAAGCTTCGCTCTTTGGAATTGGTAATGGTATACTTGGTGGATCAACAGGAGATGGCATTGATCAATTCTAATGGAGCTAGTGTATGAAATGTCTACCATTAAAACTGAGTGCAAACCCAACTGGTTGGAAGCTTTTTTTTAAACGCAATCAAGACCCAAAGTTTGCCCAATTCAAAAAAACCATTCTTGAGCGTGACAACTACACTTGCCGTTATTGCGGGTTTTGTTCTGATCAGCTTCAAGAAGTCGTGAACATCAATGGCAACTATCGCGACATGCGTTCAGACAATTTGGCTACATGCTGTCCCGTTTGCACACCCTGTCACTTCATCAATGTTTCTGGTTTTGGGTCACTTGGCAGTGGCAAGGTTATCTACTTTCCCAGCATGACACAAAATCAAACAAGCGCACTCTGCCACGTTCTATTGTGCGCTATTCACAACAGTACACCAATAGCCGATAAAGCCAGAAACTTATACAACCAGCTTGAGCAAAAAGCCAATATCGTTGAAAACAGTATCAACAAAGGCTTCTCAAACCCAGCTAGAATCGGCCAATCAATCATCGATTGTCAAATTAAGGACAAAGATGCTTTATCAACTAAGCTGTTAAAAAATTTGAGGCTGATCCCGACGCTAGAGAGCTACGCAAAACATGTCAGTTTGTACAGCATCTCTGCAATAGAAGATTCTTACAAGGTAATTAAACAAATTGGAGGCGGCTAGTCCGAAGGTTACATGGCACAACAATCACCCCCCATTCTCAAAGGCGTACTAGATACTGTTGATACACTGTTTGCATGGCTAAGCTCTGCAGTAGGACAAACCGTACAGAGTTATGCTGAAATACAGACGGCCGATGATACAACGAATCTAGTTTGCCATGATGGTACTCTGCTATCGGTTATTAAACTTGATGGGGTTAACGAGCTCATTGGCGCAGAAGAATTCAATCACTATTTAGAACAGATTGTTAATTTAACAAACAGCGCTCTAACGAAGAAGGGACACGGTATACAGCTTCATTTCAGTTATGACAAAGACAACACGAAAAACAAAATCGAAAAAATGACAGAGCCACTAAGAAAAACAGCGCAGAGCATCGAGTTATCGGTCGATGACTTGTTGGATGAACGAGTCAATCATCTAACGCACTTTTGCTCTGATGAATCCTGCCACATAGCCATATGGACATCACCAGACATCCTATCCGCTGACGAGTTAAAAACAGCATTCAACAACAAAAACCAAGTACTTAAAAACGAGAATATCCCTCCGTTTAAATACAGTCAAAATTTAGTGGCTGCCTACCCCGAAATTCGCAATGCTCATAACACATTCATCAAGTCATTGACCGATGGACTGGCCGTTATTGGCTACGGGATTCAAGTGCTGGATGTTCATACAGCAGTTAGAGACATTAGGATGACCATTGACCCTGAGTTCACATCACCTGACTGGCGACCAGTCTTACCAGGAGATAAGATCAAACTCAAAGTTCCAGATGGTTTCACCGGACAGCCATCAGATATCCTATGGCCATCATTGGCAAGACAGCTGATGCCTCGGAGTGCAATTAATAAAAACCTCAAGGTTGTCAGTATTGGTGATCGAATATACTCCAGTGTGTTCATCGATCTATTCCCCCAAGAAACACAATTATTTCAGACTTTACTCGACAAGCTGGTCGCCGATGAAATCCCGTGGAGGATATCTTTTCTAATTGAAGGGGGCGGACTCGATAGTCTTACCTTGAATGCGGCATTAACATCGGTACTAGCATTCTCATCCAACGTCAACAAGCTAATCAACAAATCGATTAACCTTCTCCGCTACATAGACTTAAATACTGACTATTCAGTTGTAAAATTTAGAGTCTGTGCAACAACTTGGGCTCCTATCGAAGAAGAGCGTAAACTGCGAACCCGCACGGCACTACTAGCCCGAGCATTACAGAACTGGGGCAGTTGTGATATCTCAGAATCTTGTGGGGATCCATTTGGCGGAGCAGCCAGCAGCATGTTGGCTGTCAATAGAAATAGCTACGCCATGCCAACAGTATGCCCAATTGATGAAGCCGTCAAAATGCTACCCATGTTTCGCCCATCATCACCATGGGAGCAACAAAAAGCGGGTGGTGCACTGCTGTTTAGAACCCTCGATGGCAAACTATGGCCGTATCAGCCAGGTTCACCGCTACAGACAACATGGATAGACATCATTTATGCGTTGCCCGGATCAGGTAAATCTGTCCTATCTAACGCCATCAACCTAGCACTCTGCCTACAGGCAGGCCAGACAGATTTACCGCGCATCTCCATTTTAGATATAGGCCCATCCAGTAGTGGGTTAATTTCACTACTGAAAGCAGCACTTCCTGAAGATCAGAAAGATAAAGCAGCTTACTACAGAATGCGAATGACGCCAGAATACGCCATCAACCCATTCGATACGCAACTCGGACTAAGATTCCCGACTCCAGAGGAGCGTGCATTTCTTGTTAACTTATTCACACTACTGACCACCCCGGTTGGCGCAGCGTCACCGTACGATGGCATGAGCGATATGATTGGCTTAATTATCGATGAAAGCTACAAAAATGCTTCAGACACAGCCAAACCCAACGCCTACACACCATCAATTGACGAACTGGTTGACGCCCACCTAGAAGAAATCGGTTTTATTGTGGATCAGAAAACAAGCTGGTGGGAAGTCACTGATGCACTATTTACAGCAGGATACACTAAACAGGCACAAATTGCTCAGAGATATGCAGTTCCATTGATTAGCGATATGACACTCATTTCCCGAGAATCAACGGTAACAGACTTATTCGGTAGCGTTAAAATACAAACTGGTGAATCGCTGATCGATTCATTCAACCGAATGATGGCCAGTAGTGTTAGAGAGTACCCAATTTTAGCATCACACACTAAATTTGACTTAGGTAGTGCACGAGTCGTCTCACTGGATCTTGATGAAGTTGCAAAATCCGGTGGTGACTCAGCCGATCGACAAACGGCAATCATGTACATGCTTGGCCGTTATGCGTTAGCCAGAGACTTCTACATCAACGAAGGCATGCTCAACAACGTACACGAGCGCTACATTGATTACCATAAGAAAAGAATTGAAGACATCAAGGCAACACCCAAGCGGCTTGTCTTAGATGAATTTCATCGAACATCAAAATCGCCAATTGTCAGAGATCAAGTTCTCCTCGATATGCGAGAAGGTCGAAAATGGAAAGTCCAAATAGGACTCATATCACAGTCACTGAGTGACTTTTCTGATGTAATGATTGAATTTGCCACCTCAGTTTTTATCATGGATGCTGGACCAGCGCAGGCCATCGAAAACACTTCAAGAGTATTTGGCTTGAGCCAAACCGCAAGGTTAGCACTGAAAAAGTATGTTAAGGGCCCCAGAGCTGGTGGTACAACATTACTGGCACAAATATCAACAAAAGGAAAAGTTAATACACAGATCATTACACTCACCCTAGGACCGATCGAGCTGTGGTCATTCAGCACCACAATGGATGATATGATTATTCGAGATAGCCTTTATCAGAAAATAGGTCCTAAAGCCACGCGATTAGCGCTAGCCAAAGCGTTCCCTTCAGGAACAGCAACCAAATATTTGCGAGATAAGCTAGACGAGCTAGAAAAATCGCAAGGTGTCATCACCGATGAAGAGAAATCTTCTGTTTCCAAAGAACTCATCAAAACGATTGTGGATGCCTATAAACGCTCACCCGATATGTCAACACTGGTTGTTTAACCACTACATTATCATCAACTACTAAGGGCTTCTTTTTGATTTAAAAATCCTATAACTGCCTCTAATCATTGTTTTTTTATATAACATGACAATGATTGATAAGTAAGCAGTTATGATAGGCTTTTGTCATAACGGAGCTAGAACATGAATCAACCACAAAACCCACAGAATCTGAATATTATCATCCCAAACATCATCCCTCTACAAGCTGCTAACATTATCGGCG
>DLBP01000012.1 GCA_002480165.1 Proteobacteria bacterium UBA7821
CTGAAAAGTGGATCAAATGCGTTTTTATGAAAAATAAAATGAATCATGTATTCGATGGTATTGTTGTCAAAGTGATGCCGTTTGGTCTGTTTGTTAGACTCAATCGATACAATATCGATGGCCTGTTGCCTCTGGCTAATATTGACGGTGATTATTACCAATACAACAGCTCGACGCACCAACTAGAGAGTCGTTCAGGTGAGAGAAGCTTTAAAATTGGCGATGGTTGTCAGGTCAAAATCGAATCAATTTCAATGATAGATTTACACATTAATTTCATGTGGGTTGATTCGTGTTAGACATATTCGAGACACTGGTTGCCTTCGACACAACGACACCAGACCAGTCTGGCTGCTTGGACTGGATCGCTAACTTTTTAATAGACCTAGATTTCGACATAGAGTGGCTTAACGCGGGTACGATTAGAAATCTATATGCCACCAAGCGCTTCGGAAGTCAACCGATCTGTTTATTTGCTGGGCATACGGATACGGTGTCGGTTGGACAATCAGACCATTGGTTCCATAACCCACATGAAATGCATCGGCGAGACGACAAGCTGATTGCACGAGGGGCCGTTGACATGAAAGGCGCCATCGCAGCCATCCTAGAAGCCTACCGAACAGCCGTTAAATCTCCTGCTTGCTCCTTTGGGATCTTATTGACTGCTAATGAAGAGGGCTATGCCAATGGACTGGGTACCGAGCACGCTGTCTCTGTATTAAAAAAAAGACATGAGCCAATCGACTGGGTTATTAATGGAGAACCAACCAGCCAAACACAAATCGGTGACTGCATCAAGTTAGCAAGAAGAGGCTCATTGTCGGCTGAGATAACCATACATGGCAAGCAAGGGCATGTTGCGTATCCAGAATTAGCGATTAATCCCAATAGGCATATGCTTGATTTTCTAACTCACTGCTCTCAGATGCCATGGGGACAATCACAGGCGAGTGACTCTGGAAAAACATCCCTTCAGGTTGTCAGTCTCACATCAGGTACGGGTTTTGACAATGTCATCCCGGCACAGGCGACTTGTTTACTAAACTGGCGCTACACTGTCGATCTGAATGTCAGCGAGTTGACTGCCTGGGTCGAAGCACAACTCAACGGCCTCAACATTCCATATGCGATTGATTGGAGGCACAGCGCCAAACCATATCAAGCATTGCCAGGGCCGCTATTGAAGAAGCTAACTCAGATCCTCGCAGATAAAAACATACCCTCTGTTATTTCTTCAAGTGGAGGCACCTCTGATGCACGCTACTTAATCGATTTGACTGATAACTTAGTCGAACTTGGTTTGATTCATCAGACAGCCCATCAAGTCAATGAATACACTACGTTAGAAGATTTAACCACATTGTCTGAGATTTATTCGGCTATTTTAAATCAATGAGGTGCACATGGAAAAAATGAACATCATGCAGCTTCACCAAACAGGTCAGTTAAGTGAAGCACAAGTACACTATGAAGATTACTTGTCACGAAACCCGGATGATACCGATGTGCTTCACCTACTGGCCATCGTGTACTTACAAAAAAAACAGGTGCAATCAGCATTATCCTGCGCAAAAAAGTTACATAAACTGGCACCAGCTAACAGTAATTATCTGGTTGTCTACGCGAACTGTCAAAGTCTCTTAAATCAGGACAAGCACGCTACTAAGCTATTTAATCGGGCCATTGACTTGTGTGATAACCCGGCGCATATCTATAATATGATGGGCAATCATTACTATCGAAAAGGTTGCTTTGAGGATGCAAAAAAGAGTTACCAATGTGCGCAAGAACTCAACCCAACATTACATGAAGCAAGATTTAATTATATTTTGACGCTGATTAATACCAAGGATTACGATGAAGCGTTGGTGACATTAGAGACACTGGTGAGCCAAGTTAATTCGCTAGAGTACCAAATTCAATTGAGTCAGCTCTACCATCAGTTGGGCCATACAGACAAAGCACGCGAGCAGTATCAAGCAATTTTATCACAGGATCCAACTCACTACATGACACACCACCGATTGGCCAGTTTGTATCTAGAGGACCAGGACCTCAAGCAAGCCAAACATCACTATAAACAAGTCATTCAATTAATGCCAAGCCACACGGAAACACTCCACAATTTGGCATCAATTTATCTAAACCAAAAACAATACCAAGAAGCATTGGTCTTTTGGCACAAGCAAGCTGAAATAGAGCCAGATGCAACCACATATTATAACTTAGGCATTTGCTATTACTACCTTAACCGGTTCGATGATGCGGGTATTTATCTAACCCAGTGCCTAGAATGCGATCCAAATTACACCAACGCATACCTGAATCTAGCAAACCTGTCATTGCGATCAGGTCAAGCAAAAGAGGCCATTGGTTATTACAAATTGGTCCTCAGTAAAGATCCAACGTGTGAAGAAGCCCGTTATTTGCTCGCTGCTCTGAGTGATGAGACAGAACAGTACGCTAAATCGCCGGCAATTTATGTCAGCCGCCTATTTGATCAATACGCTGAGTACTATAATAAGCACTTAAAGGATATGCTTGACTACCAGGTACCGCAGCACCTGTATGAAATCGTCGAAACCTCTGGCTACTTAAATCAGGATAGACCTTTTCTCAGAGGACTGGATTTGGGTGTTGGTACCGGTTTAGTCGGCCAGCTATTTAATCAATACGTGACTCACAAAACGGGTGTTGATTTATCTGAGTCAATGATTAAAGAAGCTAAGTCACTTGGGATCTACCAAGATCTTGTGTGTGCCGATTTATTTGATTATCTAGCTGATGACAATGATTTTGATATTATTTTACTAGCAGATGTTTTACCATACATTGGTGATTTATCACAATTAGCAGAACTACTTGTGAGCCGATTAACTGACCGTGCGCTACTGGCTTTTTCTATTGAGCTGTTAGACGATGACACACAAGATTATGCACTTCAACACACTGCTCGATTTGCACACAATCCAAAATATATAGCAGGCTTATTCGCCAAATGCCTGGTGAAGGTGTCGGATAATGTTCGGGTCTTACGACGACAGAATCAACAAGATATTAGAGGTGTTATCTACCTGTATAAAAAGATTGATTCATTCTCCTAGAGTCAGGTCGTCGTCTATAGAATCCTCTGGTCTTATCTCATCAACGACGTGACTGTACGCTGCGATTTGATCTCTTAATATGTCTCGTCGATTACGCTTTTCTATATAGTCATCAATGGTTTTCTTGCCAAACATTCGTTCAATTAATGGAGAGAAATTATTGATGAATACTTTGTATAACTTGTTTAATCTCAATTTGTCTCGTTCTTTAGATAACTCAATGATAATATTTTTCATGTCAGTAATCTTTTCCTTGCTTTGGTCTGAATGGGGATCAAATTCGATTATAAGAGACTTCAATTGTGATAGTTTATAGTTGCTCTCATAGTCTGATAATACACTATGAGGGCGATGGAATCGCACTAATCTGGTTGCGATTTTTTTATGATCACGAAGAATTGTGACTCTCGACTCGATGCAACACATTTGTAGTGCATGTATCATTTCATCAATACCAGGGTGGGGCTCGGATGACGATGAAGATAGGCAATACACAACGTTGCTCGTGAAATCATGAACTGCATCTAGATTAGGCAATATGTCTTTTAATTGTGTGAATAAATCTGAGGTATTCACTGGGATTTCACAGAGTCTTTTTAGGATCAATAGATTGCATCGACTGATGGGTGATAAATGTTTTAATTCTCTATTTAGGCAGTCGAAGGAATCGGGTTTGACACCCGTATAAATCTTTGTCGTATACAAATCATAGATTTGTTCATCGATTGTTTTTTCTGCTAAATAGTTTTCTG
>DLBP01000054.1 GCA_002480165.1 Proteobacteria bacterium UBA7821
AGGACCGCAACGGGTAATACACAATCTTTTTTAGGCGAAATTGAGCGTTTAGCGAATTATCATAATAGCTCACGGATCGTGATAACAGAACCCAGTGAGTTCAATTGGCTTGACCAACTACAGCAGTGGAACAAAACAACAAGCTACCCGGTTGAGATTCGTGAAGACACCAGATTTTTATGCAGTAAAGCACAGTTCACATCATGGGCAAGTGGAAAAAAACAACTGCGGATGGAGTTTTTTTATCGGTGGATGCGACAACATTATGCGATTTTAATGAACGGATCCAAACCAGTTGGTGGCCAGTGGAATTATGACAGTCAAAATAGGCAACCAGCAGATGAGCAACTGTCAATACCCAACCCTTTTCATTGTGAGCCTGATTTAATAACATCTACAGTGATGACCATGGTCGAACAACTGTATCCGGATCACTTTGGCGACATAGAGCCATTTTTTTTCGCCACAACGAGAACAGCCGCCTTAGCAGCGTTGAAAGATTTCATCGACAGTCGACTGGCTGATTTTGGCCCCTACCAAGATGCGATGCTTCAAGGATCACCGTGGATGTATCATGCCCACATTAGCTTTTATTTAAATTGTGGTCTTCTGGAGCCAATGGAATGTATCCAAAGTGCCTTAACAGCCTATCACGATGGTATGGCCCCATTAAATTCAGTAGAAGGCTTTATCCGGCAGATTCTCGGATGGCGAGAATTCATTAGGGGTATTTACTGGCTTAAGATGCCAGAATATCAGTCGCTTAATTACCTGGAAGCACAGGCGCCACTCCCAAATTGGTACTGGACAGGTAAAACGAAGCTTAATTGTCTCCGACAGTGTATTACCGAGACGCAACAAAACGCCTATGCGCATCACATTCAACGACTGATGGTACTGGGTAATTTTGCTTTGATTGCAGGCATTCACCCAGATGAAATCAATGAGTGGTACCACATTGTCTATATGGATGCCTACCAGTGGGTCGAATTGCCCAATGTGTCGGGCATGGTCTTATTTGCCGATGCTGGAGTGGTTGGCTCAAAACCCTATGCTGCTAGTGGTGCTTACATTAACAAAATGTCTAACTATTGTCAGGACTGTTGTTACAACGTCAAAGAGAAGACGGGTAAAGATGCTTGTCCATTTAATTATCTGTATTGGGATTTTTTGATCAGAAATCGTGAGCAATTACAACACAATCAAAGAATGTCCATGATATACGCAACACTTGGCCGAATGAGTGCAGATCGGGTCGAGACAATTCAACGTGATGCTGAGTTGTTTTTGAATGATATTGGTCAATAAATGGCAAGGATGCTTAAAAAGACAGCACTGGATGAAAAAATATGTCCTGTCTGTAAACGACCATTTAAATGGCGTAAGCGTTGGGAAAAAGTGTGGTCTCAGGTCAAGTATTGTTCTGAGCGTTGTCGACAGTTGAAGCGTAATATTAGGCGAAATAGTTAAACAGAGGAGTCGGGTATGGGTGTGTTAATCGAGTTAAGACAAGCGTCTAAATCCATTACTGTATCAGATTCAGTGCAGTTAGACATTATCAAGTCATGTTCATTATCGGTATCATCGGGTGAATCTGTTGCGATTGTAGGTCCATCTGGTTCAGGAAAGACAACGTTGTTAAACCTAATGGCTGGTTTTGACCAACCAACCAGTGGGGAAGTTAATCTATTCGGGCAGCCGATGTCACAAATGAATGAATTAGAAAAAATCCAATTACGTGGTAGTCGACTGAGTTTTGTATTCCAGGACTTTCATTTACTACCAGCTTTGACTGCTTTGGAAAATATTACTTATTTGTTAACCATGCACCACAAAGATCATATTCATGAAACAGCCCACTATTGGCTGGAGCAAGTGGGTTTATCTAAGAGAAGTGGTCATTTACCCAGTCAATTGTCTGGTGGTGAGTGCCAGCGTGTTGCCATCGCAAGGGCTTTTGCTCTGGGTGCTGAGTTAATTCTTGCGGATGAACCAACCGGTAATCTGGACAAATCAACCAAAGATAAAGTGGTTGATTTGTTTTTTGAATGCCAGTCAAAACGTTCAACTGCTGTCATTATTGTGACGCATGATCTGTCTCTAGCCGATCGGTGTGGTCGACAGTTGACTTTATAAAATCATGCGTCCAATACAACTGGGAGGAGGAATATGCTAAGTCAGTTTCGGTTTTTTTGGGTGCAACTCAAATACATGCCACAACTACCGATGCTGTTTTTGGTTTTGTGTGTGGGTTTTACTTGGGTCAATGTGCTGTATTTAGTACAGGTTGGTGTTGAGACAACGATCAACGATCAGTCTTCCAAGTTATTGGGTGGTCAGCTTCGAGTCAGAACTGATAATCCGTTGCCACAACACCAGGTGGATTTTCTGCAAGACACCGGTATTCAATACAGTCAGGCCCAGATGTTTAGGAGTATGATCGTTTATCAAGATACATTTTCGTTGGCATTGGTTAAAGCGATTGATGGTCAGTTTCCACTGGCTCATTCGTGGCATGTTGTGGAGCAGTTGCATCCAGGCGAATTGATATTGAATTCAAATGATGTGTGGTTAACCACTGACTCAGCGTTGGCCTTAGGTGCTAAACTGGGTGATAAGATTGAGATTGGTTATCACACCTTTAACGTGGCAGCAATTGTATTAGCTGACCTTGAACAAATGGGTAATTGGTTTGAATTGTCACCTAGGGTCTATATCAATCTTGGTTCTGTTGACAAGACACAAGTGATACAGCCAGGTAGTTTATCCTTTTGGCACTGGTATTTTGTTGGTGAATCAGAGGCTCTCGAGTCACTAAAACAGCGACTTAAACAGGATCAAGCCAGCACAGATATGATCGAGACAAATCAGGAGAGTGAGTTCAGAAAACACGTGGTTTTGGATCGAGTTTTTAGTTATTTGCACTGGTTTGGTATGATGAATATCGGTTTGTTAGCCATCATGCTGGTGTTGTTAACGCAGCGATACGTCATGAATACAAGCTACCTCGTGGGTGTTAGCGCTGCATTTGGTGTGCCATCAAAGCTTGTGTTTAAATATTTATTGGCGATTTATTTGTCAATCGTTTTGACTAGTATCGGTGTTTCTTTACTGCTTAGCTTATTTAGCTACGGATTGTTATCCAATGTCATATTGCATGTATCGGGTTACTCTTTGTCACAGGTGTCAACGTCACAACTGGTGATCATGGGTTTTTTGTCTCTAATCATTGTCATGGGTTTGACCTGGCCTATGCTACTTCAATTGGCTCAAACGAAAGCAAAGGACTTGCTGACACAAGCCGATTCTGTTGAGTGTTTAGTTAGCCCCTTAGTGATTGTCTCAGCCTTAGTGTCGATGGGTGTATTATTTTCGTTACAATTACGCAGTCCATCAACTGGCTTGTTAGGGTTGTTCAGTTGGTCCTTAGTTTTATTGTCCCTAATGTTGCTATGGCATGGGTTCGTTAAACTGTTAAACGCCATCGGGCACGCATTGCCTTTGCCGTTGCAATTTGCAGTGTCCCATATTCGCTATTACCAATCATCGTATCGTGTGTACTTGGTGGCTATTGTTTCAAGCCTTTCTTTTGTATTAATTTGCACCATTCTGACTCAATCATTACAAGGTTTTTTAATCGATCATCACGATGATGAGTCACCAAATTATTTTGCTATCAATGTGTCTGATGATGATAAAGACCGTCTGCAGGTTTATCTCGATGACAATCGTTGGGCTTACAGTCAAATCTATCCAGCGATACGAGGACGCTTGGTTTCTGTCAATGGTGAGCCTATTGAAAGTCGTTATGGCGCAAAACGCATTCAGAACGATTATCTACTCAGAAGACCACTGAACTTGACGGTATCTGAATCCCTTCCAGTCTCAAATGAAATCATTGCGGGGCAATGGTTAACTGGACAGGAAGCATTCAATTCGGTGTCTGTGTCGAAGAGTTATGCGAAGCGCTTTGGACTGCAGCTGGGGGATGAAGTCTCACTAAGAATTGGTGATAGAGAAATCGCTGCTGTCATTACCAGTTTTAGAGACATTGATTGGTACAGCTTCCAACCCAACTTTTTTATGATTTTTCATCCATCCATACTAAATAATTATCCTGCAACATGGCTGACGAGCTTTTATGCGCCTCCAGAAGACAAGGCAAAACTGATCAATATGGTCAAGCAATTTCCCAATATGACATTGATTCAGATAGGCGCTATCGTAGAGCAACTGTCTCATCTGATTACTTATGTTGGTTTGATGTCGTCAGTCATCGTTTATTTGAGTTTTATGTTTGCGTTGTGTTTGGTGATTAGTGTTGTCAAGCTACAACAAAAGCAGCGGGATAAAGATCGACAGCTGATTACAAAACTTGGTGGCCCCAAGTATTTGTGGCGATACTCATTACAATTAGAGTGTGTTTTACTGGTTATGTATGTGGTAATTGTCGTACTGATGCTGAGTTATGTGCTTAGTCATTTATTGTTATTAATGCTCAAGTTGCCAGTAGCTCAAGATGGAACAATTTACCTAATTTTCTCAGGTTGTGCCAGTCTACTATTGTTGAGTGTTTTTCATTTTAGTTTATTGACGCGGCGCTAGAATAGGACTATAAATCGAAATGATGAGGTAATGAAAGGGTTGGTTGATGTCACATTGGGTAGACGAGAATTGGAAAGCGCTACTGAGTCAAATTGGATTTACGGTTAGAGATCTTTGGCAGAACCCGAGTGTTCAGTCTAAACCAGATGGTCAACCGGTCACGAATGTGGATTATGCGGTTCAAGATTTGATTGTGACATTTTTGTCTAAGCATT
The DNA here is from genome assembly GCA_002480165.1 of Proteobacteria bacterium UBA7821. Classification (GTDB taxonomy): domain Bacteria; phylum Pseudomonadota; class Gammaproteobacteria; order Comchoanobacterales; family Comchoanobacteraceae; genus UBA6594. Next base: position 4,821 of record DLBP01000054.1, read on the forward strand.
ATAGTGCTGATCTATGTGTGTCAGAAGAAAATCTACAGACAGTAGACACGACTTCATCGCCACGGGTGTGGTTAGTTGACCCAATTGATGGTACGCGATCTTTAATTAAGGGGAAACCTGAGTTTTCTGTATCGATTGCTCTGATTGACCATGGGCGTTTAACGATGGCTGTTGTATACAATCCCATACTTGATGTTATTTATTGGCTAGAAGATGGCAAATCACTGTATCATCAGGGTCGATCACGATCGAGAGATAGCCGGCCGGTTGTACTGACCAGTCATCAGCACCATAAAATAATCGCTAGGCAATTGAATGATGTGACCTGTTATCCAGTTGGATCGATTGCTGAACGAATGGCCATGACAGCGGTTGGTTTTGCAGATGCGACGATTGGTTTATTTGATATGCATAAATGGGATGTGGCAGCGGGCACGATGCTAGCAGAGTCAACGGGTCATATCGTGACTTGTCGACAAGGTGATCAATTAGATTGGGGGAGTGATTCGATGGGTGTTGGTGGCGTTGTTGTCGCCAAACCAGATCTTCATCAGAAGATTCTACAAGCAGTTGGTCGAATAAACAATTACTGAAGTAACCGATTGTTATTCTAGATGACATTGGCCGGGGGCGGAATCGAACCGCCGACACGAGGATTTTCAGTCCACTGCTCTACCAACTGAGCTACCCTGCCAACAGAGATATTAAAACTTTAATTGTAAGCATAGTCAAGAACAACTTCAACTTTCTTCTGGTTGATAGCCAGTTGGTGACACCTCTTTGTTATGAAATAAAAAAGCTTCCATTTGTTCAAATAAGTATTGTTGAGACTTGGGTTCAGATAGGTCTAATCGATTTTCGTTGATAATCATGATTTGGTGTTTCAGCCAGAGGTCCCATGCTGCTTCTGAAATATTGTGTTGAATTTTCTGTCCCATTTCCCCCGGTACTGGAATATGCGTTAAGGCTGGTAACGATTGATTAAGTTTCTGGCAGTAGACAGTCTTGTGTTTGCTCATATATGTTTCTCAAAATAGTTGCGATTGGTTTTGGTGTTGCAATCTCGCTTGCATCATTAAACCCAGTGAATTCTGATTCTAAATGATCACTGAGGGATTTGTCAAGGGTAACGAGTTGACTCGATAGGTATAATCTTTTGTGTGTGAGCTGGTGTCGGTGTTCGCCTAACGCTGTGATGTGTAACAATTGCTCTTTGTGCTCTTCTAGCCACGCTTGTTGCTCTGATGGATCTTCGAAGATTAAGGGGCAGTAGAGCCCTCCCCAAATGCCGCCAAGGGCTCTTTTTTTCATCAGAATCCGCTTTTTACAGTGTGACTTGATAAAAATCAAGTAATAATTTAAGGGCGTTTTTTTAATTGTTACAGGCTTGACAGGGATGGTGTCTACGCTGTTGTGTTTATGGGACAAGCAGTGGTGATTAATTGGACATTGTTGGCAGTGTGGGGCTTTTTTTGTGCAGACTGTTGCGCCTAAGTCCATGGTGGCCTGTGTGAAAATATGACACTGATGGTGTGGGGTAATCGACTCAGATAACTGCCAAAGTTGTTTCATGGTTCGACTGCTGTTTAATGGTTCTGAAATTTCAAACAGTCTGGCTAGCATGCGTTTGACGTTGCCATCTAATATTGGTGCCGATTGCTGATAACCTAACGATAAAATAGCCCCAGCAGTCGATCGCCCAATTCCAGGTAGCGATTGTAGCGCTTCGATTGATTGAGGGAGGCGACTTTGGAAATCACTTATAATCAGTTGTGCAGCTTTGTGAATGTGGTTGGCACGACTGTAATAGCCTAAACCAGCCCAGTAGACCAGAACCTCATCGAGCGCTGCATGGGCTAGGGTGTCAACATCTGGGAATCTCTGGATAAACCGGTTATAAAATGGAACAACTGTTGCCACTTGAGTCTGCTGGAGCATGATTTCAGATATCCAGACATGGTAAGCGGATTGATGTTGCCATGGTAGGTGATGACGACCATGCTTTTGTTGCCAATCAATTAGGCATTGAGCGATTTGATCTAATTTGGCTGTCACGTGTGTGTCTATGGGTGAACCGGATAATACCTTTGCATTATACATGATATCATTGAAGTATGAATAGTATTTTTTGGTCTGATGTGATCAAGGCATGGGATTAATGCTTGGCTGGGATATTGGGCTTGTCATTGTCGCCTATTGTATTGTATTATAACAGCCGACTGACAGGGGGTTTATATGAATTGTTCCGATCAAAAAAAGAGTTTTGTCATCAGGCAGGGGAGACTTAAGCCAACCCAGCGCAGTATTATCGAACAAAGTGTTGAGCTAGACTGTGTCATCCAATACGACGCTAAGTCGCTTGACTGTATAAACACAAACCGGGCGCTCATTGTGGAGATTGGCTTCGGTGTGGGTGGTGCGTTTTGCCAGATGGCTAAAGACAATGAGGCCTTTGAGTTTTTAGGGATTGAGGTTTACCCAAAAGGGTTTGCCAGTTGTGCCATTCGGATCGATCAGGAAGCATTAAGGAATGCCCATGTCATTCGCCATGATGCGGTTGAGGTAGTTGAAAACTGCATACAGCCTGCTTCAGTCGATCAATTTAATATTTATCAACCCGATCCATGGCCTAAAAAGCGACATCACAAAAGGCGTTTATTACAGAAAGATTTCTTGAAACTACTACTCAGTCGGCTCAAGCGCATGGGTAGAATTCACATCACAACAGACCATCAAGAATACGCACAGTCGATTCAAGAACAGCTGGATTTGTGTGGTGATGATTTATCTTATGACAGGATTCAACAGAGGCCACACTTCCGACCAGTGACTAAATATGAGACGATCGGTCAGAAGCAAGGGCACACCCACAGTGAATTCATGGTGCACAATTGTCTAGATGCAGTGGTATCTAGTCGGATTAGTCAAGAGTGGCCCGAGAGGGAATAGGGCTCATTGAGATTGAGGATTTAGTGGTTGTCGAGCAAACTTTTTTTGGTTTTTCTGTACCAGATGATAGGTGCTGCAGACAGAATCTCAACGTCATACTCAAATAGCTTATCACGCTGACTGTGAACATTGAGAGCAAGCAGATGATAAAGACCAGGCTGTGACCCCGCTTTTAGCAATCTAACTATGTGGCCGAGGTGGAAGGTTTGAATGATGCAGATATTGCCAATGGCCTGATCAATTTGGTGCTGATAGAGCCGGTTACCAGCAACGTAGCTGCCACATACATACACAGGATGCATGCTGTCATCGGGTAGTAAATATTCGATTGGATCTGGATTGTTTTTTTTGAAAAAAAGTAACTCTGATACAATGTTATCCTGGTCTGGATGGTTGATGTTATGCTGTAGTCTTTCGGGTTCAACTGGACTGATAGGGTTGTCTGTAAATTTTGGGCTGTGACCTAATCCATGCAGTAGCCACTGTGATGATACCATAACACCTTCGGCGTGAAATGCCCTAATGATATTATTCGCACCTTTTGATGTTAGTCCGCCAAAGCGCGCAGACTCCCAGTTTTGTATTGTTCCTCTTGGAATGCCGTAGCGTTTATCAAATAGATCTCTTGATAATCCAGTCATGTCTCTGCATAGCTTGAGTCGTGTTGCTCGTTGCTTTGCGACAGACTTTTTTTCCAAAACATCAGTAGGCACGGTGCTTTCTCTCCCCATAGATACACTGTATGATGTCTTGTTCAGCGATTAATGTAAACAGTTTTCAATGGGGTGACATTGTTTAACAATATAAGTAGCTGATTTTGATAGATTTAATTTATGGATAAGTAAAATTTAGTCGTGTCACGCTGTACTCGCATTAGCAACGGTCTAGCCGTGTGGCTGAGTTTTGATAAGGCTCGGCTGTCATTAACAATCTGTCGGTCAACCTCAAGAATGATGTCATGAACTTTGAGGCCCGATACCCAGCCAGGTGAGCCGTGACTCACGTCAAGAATGATGGCTCCATTGGTGGTATTGCCATTTCCATCAATAATACTGTAGTCACTGTATACCAAGCCATCGAGCGCTGTCTTTTTTACATCATGTGCTTCGATCTGTTTCACAATCGTTACAGTCTTATCTAGGTTTGAGTCGTTACGAGTCACCCTCAGCTGAACACTTTCACCGACTCTAGTGGTACCGATTAGTGATATTAGATGATTCGTTGATTCCACTCGGGTACCATTAATGTGCGTGATGATATCGCCATTTTCGATGCCAGCAGTTTCTGAAGGACCGCCTGGGATAATATCTGATACCAGTATGCCAGTATCAATATCAGTCGCCAATGCATTGGCTAATTGGGGGTTGAGTGGTTGTACGTATGCTCCCATGATTCCCCGCTCAACCTGTCCATTTTCGAGTAGCTGTTTGGTAATGGGTTTGAATACTTCAACCGGAATCGCAAAGCCAATTCCAGTTGAGCTGTTTGCGTTACCGTGTTGGTCGTACGTAGTCAGTACTGAGGCATTGATACCGACGAGGTTGCCATCAGAATTAATGAGAGCGCCACCAGAGTTTCCAAAGTTTATCTGTGCGTCTGTCTGTAGATAGTTGTCAAATTTAGTCAGGTTTAAATCTCTATTTCGGCTACTGATGATACCAAAGGTGATGCTGTCATTTAGTCCATATGGGCTACCAATTGCAATAACAGAGTCACCCAGTTGACCTTCATCTTCTTTCGCAATAGGAATACTGGTTAAGTGGTCGCCTTCAATTTTAATTAGGGCGATGTCACTGATCTCATCCAAACCGATTATGCGTCCAATGAATCGTCTTTTGTCATTCAGTGTTACCAGTAGATGGGTTGAGTTATTGACAACATGCGCGCAGGTGATGATGATGCCATCGTCTGCATCGAGAATCACGCCAGAGCCGAGTGGCTGGGTTTCTGAGTCTGCTAGATGGCCGCTTTGAGCAGCGGTCTCTACCGAAATATTCACAACCGATTTCTTGACTTTTTTCACAAGCGAGCTGATGTCATCAACAGCATGAAGCTGTAGACACATCACCGTGTATAGCAGAGACAACAGCACGCGGTTTGAGACGGTAGTTCTAAGCAGCAAAATAAACATGTTGTTATATTAAATGATCTAAGCACTCAAATCAATTAAATATTAGTCTGATGACATGGTTTGTGTGATCAATCTTCATGGGAGTTGTCAATCTATCAGAAAGCAGATGGTCTATGTCGATCTAAGGTAATCGAGGATATTTGACATGTCTTTTGGTAGTGGTGATTCGAAGGCAATGGGTTCTTTTGTGATGGGGTGCTCTAATGCGAGGTGTCTGGCATGGAGAGCTTGTCGATTCAATTGTTGAACCAATGCCTGCCATTTCGTTTGATTTGGCTGTGAGCTGTGATAGCCACCGTGGTATACAGGGTCCCCGACTAATGGGTGTTTAATGTGTCTCATGTGCACCCGTATTTGGTGTGTTCTACCGGTGACCAGTCGGCACTTAATGTGACTGTGTCGATCAAAACAGGCTAGAACGTCATAGTATGTTTTCGCAGTTTTTCCGTCAGGCCTGACAGTCATCTGAATTCGTTTGGTTGGGTGTCTGCCGATGGGTTGATCCACAGACCCATTTGACTCGAGACGTCCATGGACAATGGCTTCATAGTGTCTGTGTATTGCTCGTTTAGCCAGTTGGTCGGTTAATACTTGGAATGATTCAGGTTGCTTAGCAATGATCATTAGGCCGGTTGTGTCTTTGTCGAGCCGATGAATAATACCCGCACGGGGTAGTTTCGCCAGTTCAGGGTCGTGGTGGATTAATCCATTGAGTATGGTCTCATCCGGATTGCCACTGCCAGGATGAACAACGTCGCCGGCTGATTTATTGATGACAAGCATTGCTTCGTCCTCGAATACAATATCCAGATTTTTTTTCTGTGCTTCCCATGATGGCTCGGGTAAGAGATCGATGACAATGCGAATCTCATCATGATTGACCACCAGAGTTCTCGCTTTAGTGATGGTCTTTTGGTTGATAGCCATTTGATTGTTTTTGATCTGTTGTTGTATTTGTGATCGAGAATACTCCTTAAGTTGTGAGGAGAGATAACTGTCGACCCGAACCGGATGAGATAAGTCAGAGACTGTGAATGTGTATACTGGCATGATTTAATATATCACAATACTGCTTAATCATGCAATTTTAAAGCTTTAGTACTTTATTTTTATCACGATCGGGTATATGCTGTCGAACATGGGTGGTTTAAAAGTTAAAAGCGATTTCATTCGGGTACTAGTCTACGTGATGGCTAGCGGTTATTGGCTGGCTGCCATGGTGCCTGCTGATGCAGCTGACGTACAAGTTCCCTCAGAAGAGTCGTATTTGGCCAGTGCCAGAAGAGAACTGGGTATCAAACAGTTTAAGAAGTCCATTCAATTCTATGAAGATGCTGCTTTGTATTACCCATTTGGCCACTTGGTCGAAATAGCTAGGCTTGAAGTGATTTATGCATACTACTCAGCCGCTGAATTCACCAAGGCAGAAGATGCCATCAACCGTTTCAAAAGTCTCCATCCAAAGTCTCAGAATATGGACTACGCATTATTTATGGAAGGTGTGATTAATTCGCGCACGGTTGACAATGTGCTTGAAAACCATCTTTTACCAGACTTGTCAAAGCGAGACCTTAGGAACTTAACTAAGGCGTTTGTTGCCTTTAAGTTATTGATTGAAGATTACCCTACTAGTATTTATGTCAAAGACGCACACGACAAGCTGTTGATTATTAAGTCGATTTTAGCCAAAAACATGATTAACTCTGCGGTTTTCTATGAAGAAGTTGGCGCTAATTATGCCGCTGCTGATAGAGCCTTCGATTACCTGAGGTTATTTTATGGTATGCCGGACACGAATCAGGCTTTCGAGACGTTAATTGCTTCATTTCATGCTGAACAATTACATGACATTGTTGCAGATATCGAGTTGGTATGGCAAGAAAACCAACCAGATTGATGCTCTTGAAAAATTAACTAAATTGAGCTATAATGATAATAGAACAATGATAAGGATGAACAGTGAAAAAAAAATTAAATAAGCATCTAGACCAATTGAAGGAAATCATGTCGACCGCTGATCACACGTTAATTGCAAAGGAAGTGAAAGCAATCACGGAGCAGTTGTCGTCACATGAATTGCGAGAAGTCCATAAACGCATCGAGGAGTTCTGTGGATCGAAATCTGAGTCTAACAGTCAGTTTTATAGGAACACATTAGAGTTTTACATTAAAGAGGCTGGTGGTAAGTTTTCATTCAAGTAAAAGCATAACGCTAGACAGCATTCAATAATTGTTTGATCGTGCGTTGATCAGAGAACCTAAGCGGCACAGCACGGTTGCTCTACCGCATAGAGAGAAACTAACCGGCTGCTTCTGCTTGATTGCCAGCGCTGATTGAATAGCCATAACGGTGACTTTTGACTTGTGTGTATTCTCTGAGTAGTTTGAGAATCGAGTCATACTCATTGAGCATAGCCCAATGGCAGGGGGTCAGGTTGTCGTGATCGACCAGTGATAAATCAAGCCCCTGATACTGAAGAATCGTTTTGAGGCTGTCCACACAGTTGTTCTGAACAGCGACGTGTGTGAGCGATCTTTTTTCCATATCAACTGCATTAATATCAATCATCGGGTGATCAAGTAAACTGGTCAAGCATTCATCTCGTTTATCTGTAATGGCTTGGTGTGCTAAATTGATCCCCTGTCTATTTCTCACATTCACATCCGTTAGTGGATGGTTAATTAACAGTTTAAGCATGTCATTTCGGTTATGTCTAATCGCCCAGTGGCAGGGTGTGTCGCCATGGCAGTCACGGCTATTTGGGTTGATGTCTCGGTGGGTTAATAGAAGCTTGACTAAGTGAAGGTTGCCTGAGTTGATGGCATAATGACAGGCTGTTAGACCATCGTGATCAGCTGTATTGGGTTCTATTTTGCTGTCAAATAGTTCTAATAGTAAATGATTCCGATTGTATTTTACTGCTTCTGAGTAAGCTGTCGACGATGACAGAACGTTTGAGCCATCCAGCTGTTTGATTAGAAGTCTAACGGCGACTAAGTTATTGTTACGGATAGCAAGACACAGTTTGTTGTCGTCGATGACAGTCTGCTGCTTGCGTAATAGTTGATGAAGATAATGATGGTAATTTTTTTCTATCGCGACTTCGATCAGCGACTTCTTGGTGTATTTACTAATCAGTGTTGTCAATATGGATTGACAGATGAAACGTGTATGATTACAAACCGCCATATTTACATGGCGGTAGGTCTCCGGTGGGACCTCGTCATAATAAGACATATTTACTCTCCCAGTAAGTTGATTGTACAATTTAGCACGATGCTTTAGTTCCGTCAACCATCGGAACATTAACCACAGGGTCAGCAGGATATTTCCTTAAGTCTCTGTATATGTTGGCAATTAAACAATTTGAATGCGGTCGGTTTAATATAAAACCCAGCAGAATTAGATAGTTGTTGAAAAGTTAATTAAAGTTAAAAAATTAGGCAAAAAGTACACAGTCTTTTTTCTGTGGTGGTAATCATTAGTAATCGTATCGCTGCTAGGGTTGACATGAATTCAAAACCAACATTAGCCTGATAGAGAGGTTGTATAACCGAGTCGTCTGGAATGGTTGTCATGAGCCCGGTGCCAATAAAAATTGTCTCACAAGGCTCTTTGAGCATCTTTTGACAATGGTGATCCGTTAAGTCGCTTATGTTCTTGATTTCAGATTTGTCATCGATGTAATCGGGGTAAATGATGATGCCATTGGTGTAGTTGACTTGATTAATGGTTACATGCTTTTCGCTGTAACTGCTAACAATCCATCGGCCACTTGAAATAGATTCAGAAAAGTCCATACTTTTTCTCCTAACATGGTGTATAATATCATTATACATATTGTCGCTATGCTGGCCAAATAAATAGGAGGTTGTATGACCAACGATGCAAACCAAGTTCATTACTTATCTGATTACAAAAAACCCTCTTTCAATATTAAGCAACTAACCTGGTCGTTCGATTTAGATCCAGATAAAACCGTTGTTTCAGCCAGTATGAATGTTGTTAAGACAGGTAGCAGTCAAAATTTGTTACTTGATGGTGAAGATCTAAGCTTACAATGGTTAAAAATAAACAATAAGCTTTTAAGCACTGGAGAATACAAGGTGACGAAAAAAACCTTGTTAATCTATAATGTGCCCGATGAATTTGTCTTAGACATTCAGGTGTTGCTTGAGCCTAAGGCAAATAAAGCGTTAATGGGTTTGTATGTGTCTAAAAATACCTTCTGCACACAGTGTGAACCTCATGGATTTAGACGAATCTGCTACTTTTTAGATAGGCCAGACATACTCACTCATATTCGCACCAAAATAACAGCCAAACAGAAGCAGTTTCCTGTCTTACTATCTAATGGGAATTGTATTGGGACTGGAACACTGCCAGGTGGGAAGCACTGGGTTGAGTGGGATGATCCATCACTCAAACCCTGTTATTTATTTGCACTGGTAGCAGGTGACTTTGATTTAATACAAGACAGTTTCACCACCATGAAAGGTCGCCTAGTCGATTTGAGAGTCTATGTTGATCCAGGTAAGCGAGAGCAGGGGCTGTTTGCCATGGGGGCTCTCAAACGAGCGATGAAGTGGGATGAGGAGGTTTACGGTCGATGGTATGATCTCGATATTTATTCAATTGTTGCCGTCAGTGATTTTAATCAGGGTGCTATGGAAAACAAAGGGCTAAATATATTCAATAGCTCGTGCGTACTGGCTTCTCCAGAATTGGCAACCGACCGTGAGTATCAGTTTGTCGAAGGCGTTGTTGCGCATGAGTATTTTCACAACTGGTCAGGAAATCGGGTTACTGTTAGAGATTGGTTTCAGTTGAGTTTGAAGGAGGGGTTAACCATCTTTCGGGACCAAGACTTTACCATGGATATGACCTCTTCAACGGTCAAGCGAATCGAGGATGTATCCGTGATACGAAACTATCAGTTTGCACAAGATGCCGGTCCAATGGCTCATCCGGTTCAGCCTGATCACTACATCTCGATGGATAATTTCTATACGGTTACTGTGTACAACAAAGGTGCAGAGGTCATTAGGATGATGAAAACGTTAATAGGTGCTGCCAAATTTTCGGTCGGGATGGATCTGTATTTTGATAACAATGATGGTAAAGCTGTTGAGATACATGATTTTGTCAGTGCAATGGAACAGGCGTCCAATGTTGATTTGACCCAGTTTAAAAGATGGTACACGCAATCAGGAACACCGCATGTGCATGTCGAAAGCCAGTGGGATGGTAAAGATTTAGTGATGTCACTCAAGCAGTCATGTCCAGATACCCCAGGTCAAAGTAATAAAAAACCATTTTTCATTCCTTTTGCCGTTGGGCTATTAGATCAGTCTGGCAATGCGATGGCTGCTGTCGGATGTCAAGGGGACCATCATGATGAAAATGGTACATACGTTCTCTATTTAACCGAAGAAACACAAGTGTTTACTTTTAAGAATGTCATGGAAAGACCGATCTTATCACTCCATAGGAGCTTTTCTGCGCCAATCACCTATACGTATGATTATCGCTGGGAGGATATGCTGTTTTTGATGGAAAATGATCCAGATGACTTTAACCGATGGGATATCAGTCAGCGTGTTGCTGAAAAGGTGATGCTGGATGCTTATCATCAGGATTTAACTCACTGGAAGCTCCCTGCTGATTTAATAAAAGCGTATCGAGAAATTATGCTTGATGGATCACTATCAGATCACGTTAAAGCAGAGATTTTTAGGTTGCCATCTGATAAATATTTAGTTCGTCAGCTGGTGCCATGTGACCCAATTAAATTAAACCAAGTAAGGGAAGCTTATCTTGAACAGTTGGCGATTGGTTTGGAGGAAAACTGGGTTGGGGCGTACCAAAATACCTCAATGACAACTCCCTATGCATACAATGCTCAAGCAGTAGGGCAGCGAGCCTGGCGTAATAGAGTACTGGCCTATTTAGTTAAAACTAAGTCTGATCGCTATCAGCAATGGGCACTAACACAATATCAGTCAGTCGATAATATGACTGAAAAGCTCGATGCTCTAACCGCTCTAGCCAGTGTGAAATCAGCTGAGCTCATGACCGCGCTGCAGGATTTTTTCTTGACTTACCAGCATGAAGAGCTTGCTGTCAATAAGTGGTTGATGATTCAAGTATTGGCTCAAAATAATTGCGACACTGATTTTTTTGTCAAGCTGCTTCAACAAAGCTTCTACAACGAGAAAAACCCCAACTGTGTTAGAGCGGTTTTAGGAACCATGTCGGCTAATATTCAATGTTTTCATGATCAAACAGGGGCTGGTTATCAATTCCTGGCTGACCAAATCACATTGACAGATAAGTTTAACCCGATGCTGGCCGCACGCCTATGCCTGCCTCTGACTGAGTGGCGTCTGTACGATGATACGCGTCGAGTGAAAATGCACAAAGTACTCACTGAATTGTCTAGCCAGACCATGTCGCCAAACTTATATGAAGTTGTCAATAAATCACTCAGCCACTAGCCGATAGGCTTTTGGTATGCTGCTATGTAGTTGATTGATATACGGTCAACTAATTTAGCAGATT
>DLBP01000091.1 GCA_002480165.1 Proteobacteria bacterium UBA7821
TTGTTGTGGTTGCCCCTGGGATATCCATGCACCGGTCAATTAGCTCAATGACAGAAGTGCTGGGGACAGCTATGACCCAAATCGATGCGTTGGATAGCGCTGATGTTAAGTCATGGGACACCCTCAGGTTGTTTGGCAAAGGATGATTGGGTAAATATTGCTCATTAACACGAGCAGTTTGCATCGATGTCGCTCGAGATGGATCGCGAGCCCACAATACCACTTGATCAGCAGATTGGCGACATAGATGAATAGCTAATGCTGTACCCCATGCGCCTGAACCTAGGATTGCGACTGAACTCATTGTTCAGCCTGGTTTTTCTTGACTGATAGAGAGTGATAGACTCGATTAGATAACTGCAAAAAAATCGGCAGACAGCTGATTGTTACTACGGTCATGATGCACAGCTGGAAGTGGTTGTATACCCATTCAATCTGGCCAAAAAAATAAGCCATATTGACAATCACCAAAATCCATAGCATCGCGCTAACGATATTTGCTAATAGAAACATCGATCGGCTCATCCCAGACAGGCCGATTACAAATGGAAGAACGTTGCGGATAATGGGGACAAATCTGGCAATAATGATAGAATAAAAGCCATGCTTTCTAAAAAAGGTATGGCTGCGAGCTTTGTAGGCTTCCATATCAACCAGGCGATGAAAGATGCCTTGTCTGTCAAACCAGTTGGCCATCTCGAAGTTGATTTGGTAGCCTAGTGTGGCGACAATGATTAATGTGAGTTCAAACAGCCAAATATTAGAGTCCGTAACCGCTGACACCATGCCTGAAAAAAATAATAATGAATCGCCTGGTAAGAAAATAGCGAAACACAGCGCTGATTCTAGGAAGACAATCAAAGAGACAACAATATAGAACAAGGTGGTGTACTGTTGGCTTAAAACGTACAGTGAGTCAAATATGGTTTGTAGATCAAACATGCAAATACTCTAAAATCAATTGTATTATCGTAACACAGTCAGCTTGCTGCATCAAATCACAAGATCTATTCTGAGGTGATTTTAATGCTGTAATAGGATAAACCGATGAATAACTAGTTGTGTGTGACAGGTGTGTTTCTATTAGGCAGTTATGTGAGTGATTTGAAATCCTGTTGCCTCAGAAATTCGTAGCAAACAACAGCCGCACTGTTTGCAATATTCAAGCTTCTTGATGACGGTGCCATTGGGATTCGTATGCGAGATGAGATTGTGTTGTGTTGATGTATTTCACTGGGTAAGCCAGCGCTTTCTTGTCCAAATAAAAAACAGACATGCTCGGGATACGTTATGTCTGTGTGGTATTGTTTCGCTTGTGTACTCACGATAATGATGGGGCATAGTTTGCTAATAGTATCAACAAATGTATTGAAGTCAGAATGGCGATGAACTCGGCTCATATCAATGTAGTCGAGGCCTGCGCGACGCATGGATTTGCTATTGAGTTGGAACGCAAGCGGTTCGATGAGATCGAGCTCTGCGCCTGTGTTGGCACATAATCTCATGATATTACCCGTGTTTTGTGGGATTTCAGGTTGGTAGAGTGCGATGCGAACGCTGGTTTGTTTAGTCATGATCATCCATAAACAATTCTGCGGCTGCATCTTTGTCACGTTGATGCTGCTCAGAGTGAGTCACTTGGTTGTAGATACTGCGGTAGGTGGCATACGGATCAATCGAATTCGTGATGATACTATCTTGTTGGAGCACCTGTGCTCGCTTAGAAACCACTTGAGTGGCATTGGCAAAATATGGGGCGTATTGATGTAGGTAATCTAAGTAAGACACTGGGTTGAGATATAGGCTGTCTACTGGCAATGCGATTACGCCTCGGACAGTTGATGCGCCAAGCAGTGGTAGGACCACAAAGTCTGATGGCGTATAACCCCATGCTTGGAGTGTCTGATCGAAGCTTTGGGTGTTGACGGGTGTTATTTCAAAGTTGCTTGCGGCATCAAAAAAACCAAGAATTCCTAATGTCGAATTAATGAGGAAGCGTTGAGTGCTAATGCTAGCTTCGCTGATCTTTCCTTGCAGTAGGTAGAGAATGGCTGAGGGTAACATTTTGAAGTTGATTAAGGCGTTACTAATCCCCGTTCGGATGACTTGTGGAACGTAAGACTGGTAGGTTTCTGCAACGGGTCGAATGAGGATTTTGTCGGCTGTCATATTGATATCGAATACAGTTCGGTTGTAGGATTCATAAGGGTCATCGGGATTGGGGCCGGCACAGCTTGTTAGGGTAGCAAGTATACACACAAGAGATAATAGTTTGCACTGCATGGGCTCATTCCATCTAATAACCACTATCAGTATAGTCAACAATGGTAGCCATGTCGACTGTCTTATGTCGGAAGGATGGTTATATGGGTGTTTCCATGAAAAGAGAGTGCTGATTTGCCATCCAATGTGAAACCATTAGGGCTATCAGTAATGATCATTGAGCGAACGGCAGTCGTTTGTGAGTGTGATGTGACCGTTTTCTCGGCAGTATTAATTGAAGCAGAGCTTGTCGATAAAAATATGGGATCACTGTCGTTTTCATGCAAAATGATGAGCACGTCACCATTGAGCGTGAGGATTGGGTCTGTCGGATGGCTGTCATAAGCGCCCTTCTGTGCTGATAATATCACCTGTCTGGTTGGATTTGTCATCAAGATCAGTGGGTTTTGGGCCTGGGTGCGTTGATCCCGAAAATCAATGGCTGCTGCTCGCGCTAATATGTGCTCATCTTTTGTGCGATTGATCTGCTCAAAAAATACCTGCTGGCTACTGAGAGCAATCGGTGTTGTTTGGTGTTTATCTGGTTGTTGCTTGTGAATAACAGCCAAGGGTAGCAAGATGACGGTTAGTAGGAGTAGAAAGCAGAATATGAGATACTTGGGGTATGTGAGCATAGCCTATATCAAGCGATTGACGTCTTGGATGTGAGTGATGCCAATGGGTCTGTTATCTGAGTCAAGGCAGACAATAACTGAGACTTGACGCTCTGTCATCTTTTTTAGCGCTTGATCAATGGTTGTGTCTGCTGAAATGCATATGGGGTTATCTATCATTAGATTCGATATTCTAGCTGTGTTGAAGTCGCCGGATTGGCCAATACTGCGCCTGAGATCTCCATCAGTAAACACACCAAGTAGCCGACCGGACTGATCAACCACAAGCGTGCAGCCCACCCGCTTTTCGTTCATCTCGATGATCGCATCTGAAACGGTACTATCAGAGAGAACCGTTGGTATGTCCTGATTGGTTCTCATAATATCACTCAGTGGTCTGGTCAAGCGAAAGCCCAGAGAGCCAGCCTGGTGATTTCTAGAAAATGCATCCGGGGTGAGTCCTTTGATTTTTGAGAGGGTCATCGCAAGGGCGTCACATAGAACTAGGCAGCATGTCGATGAGCTTGATGGTGCTAGGTTAAGGTGGCAGAGTTCTGTGACGACGGGAAGTTTCAGATGAATATCGGCTGCTCTTGCTAGCGGTGACTGATCAGATCGAGTCATGGCAATGACTGGTATGGCATAGTGAGATTTGGCCAGTTCTGAGAGCATGAGCAGTTCTTGGCTGTTTCCCGAGTATGATATTGCAAAGAGCAGGTCATTTTTAGTAATAGCGCCACAATCACCATGATGCGCTTCTGCTGGATTGATGTGGAATGATGGTGTTCCGGTACTCGACAAAGTGGCAGAAAACTTGTTTGCAATAAT
>DLBP01000096.1:0-173 GCA_002480165.1 Proteobacteria bacterium UBA7821
GTTCTATTCTAGCTGCTTTGTTTCTTCAGCGTTTCGTCAATAAAGATCAGCCGTGGGTACACGTTGATTTTAATGCTTCTAATCACAAAAATATGCCGGCTAGGCCTAAGGGCGGTGAGGCTCAGAGTCTCCGGGCGTGGGATCACTTGCTAAAGCAATGTTCTCTCTAGACA
>DLBP01000096.1:468-6574 GCA_002480165.1 Proteobacteria bacterium UBA7821
AATGTTCTCTCTAGACAGCCAGTAACCTTGTTGGATGCCACTTGTTCTCTGAGTGGCAAAAAGCGGGTGTGTGTTCCAATGGTTTGGATCCGCGTAAATGTTGATTGATTGGACTGGTTGAGTCGTTGTCTTGACGTTAATTTTGTTTCTTAGTGTGTTTTGACAGGCAATTAGTTGTTCTGTGCACGCTCGTGGTTCAATCAAAACCACTTGGGGTTCATGTGTTGATTTTGTTATTTTCATAATATATTCTTTGAAGATAGGACCGTAAATAGTTCCCATTGATTGACAAACAATCGTTATCTGCTTGTTTTGCAGGTGGGGCTTGATCTGGTCAATAAAATCTTTCAGATTTTTGGTTTTTTGAGCAAACTGATCACAGCCTATTTGGTGAATAGCATACGCTGTCTCAGTAATTGAGCCAGAGTTCATCCCCGGGATGGTAATCGTGACCTCATTGGTATTCTTTGTCGATTCGAGCAGGTAGAAGTGTTCAGATTGTGTATCCTGTGCTAACACATTAAAGCCATCGGGCCATATCGGGTTGTGACTGAATGCCTGTTCAACTAACTCAATTAAAATCCCTGTGTTCATTTGATTGATAATGGGCTCG
The DNA here is from genome assembly GCA_002480165.1 of Proteobacteria bacterium UBA7821. GTDB lineage: Bacteria > Pseudomonadota > Gammaproteobacteria > Comchoanobacterales > Comchoanobacteraceae > UBA6594. The sequence goes on from DLBP01000096.1 coordinate 1,082, forward strand.
GACTTGTCAATTGTCTGTTTATTTGGTTGAGTTGCTTTGCTTGAATATGCTCTTATTACTGCCAGTATATTCTCTAAACCGCTAACCCACATGAATCCATAGCGTATGTTGTGCCAGATGTGACTGTTGGTGCTCGGCACTGCCAGACTAATCAGGAGTAAGAGTGAGGTCGTACTGATATTGATCAAGTAGGTTATCAATAGCAGCTGTGCGCAGCTTACCATCATGATAATTAAATCAGATGCTCTATTTTGCCTAAATCCAATGGCATTTGACCAGCTCCCAAACGCTTCAGGAGATTCAAATCGATAGAGTTGTGCCTCTTGACTGTTGTAGAGCCGTCTCATATTACTCAGCCGATGATTGGACCACATCATTTTGTTGTTAATCGATCCGAATGCATTGATCGCCTGGCGCAGCTGTCTTCGAAGTATGTTCATACCAATTTAGGACATGCTCGATAGTTTATCTTCCAATTCACCAGATTGATGCATGTCCATGATAATGTCACAGCCACCGATGAACTCGCCTGCAACATAGAGTTGTGGAATCGTCGGCCAGTCAGAGAATGCTTTGATGCCTTCACGGAGCTCGAAATCTTCAAGTATGTTGTAATCTTTGTAGTCCAGGTCGAGTTGTTTAAATAAGTTGACTACTTGTGCAGAAAAACCACACATTGGGAATGTTTTGTTTCCTTTCATGTATAAAACAATGCGATCACTACTGATCTGTTCCTGAATACGCTGTTGGATAGACATGTTTATTCTCCAGTAGATGTTTCAATTGATAAGGCGTGTATTGCTTCTCTCATATGGTCACCGAGAGTTTTGTATACCATTTGGTGCTGCTGTACTTTGGTTTTACCGACAAAACCATCGTATTGGATACTGGCATGGAAATGCCTGCCGTCATCGCCAGAGACAGATACCTGTGATCCGGGCAAACCTAATTCAATGAGTTCTGCTATTGTTTGTTTATCCATGTTATCAACAGTCCTATATGTAACCTTCGATATCATACGCTAAAACAAAAGGCTCGACAAGAAAAAATATGGACTTGATTCACTATTTAAACAGCGATATACTAATTTTTGGAGATTGAGAATGACTTATGTAGTAACCGAAAACTGCATTAAATGTAAATACACCGATTGTGTTGATGTGTGTCCTGTTGACTGTTTTCATGAAGGAGAAAACTTCCTGGTCATCAATCCAGATGAGTGTATTGATTGTAATTTGTGTGTGCCAGAGTGTCCTGTTGATGCCATTTACCCGGATGATGAACTGCCAGACGACCAGAAGCAATATCTAGCAGTCAACGAGCGACTGTCCAAAACATGGCCTGTTATAGCTGAGAAAAAAGAACCGCTTGCAGACGCTGATCACTGGGCATTGGTATCTGATAAACACGATTATTTGGTTGAAGCGCCAGATCGCTGAGCGCGTCCGGAGGGATTCGAACCCCCGACCGCCTGGTTCGAAGCCAGGTACTCTATCCAACTGAGCTACAGACGCACAACCACACTCTAACCGATCACAGGTCAATTTTCAATAGCGATTGTTAAATGAAATCATCATCTAGGTCTTTAGGCGCTTTTGGGGCATTGGGATTGTCTCGTTGATTGTAAATGTCTCGATATTGATCAGCTTCCCGTTGTTGAGAATGGGTCATTGGTCGACTCATTTGATCCAGTAGCTTGTCTTCCGGTGATTGATAGTTTTTTAGCTTAAACTTGAGCCATTCGAACACCATTAACTCTCCCATTAGATGACTCTTGATAGTGTAACGTGTTTGAGCCAGCATGGCTATAGCCCATGGGCTGATAAGTGATACTATGCATTGTACCTCGGTTGTGTTAAACTGTTGCTGTTTGAGAATAGAGACCATGCCAACAACCATCAGTCAATCATTTAACCCCAACGCATTCAGCCAGTGGCTAGAGTCTAGTCAGATTAAAGCCATTGATAGCGATTTTTGTGCATTTCTTAAATCTGGCAATCGAGAGTTGTATGAAATACTGTGTCGATATCGTCTGGGCATGGCATGGGACGATGAATCAGATCACAGCCTCTTTTTAATACAAATCGCACAGGCACTTGAAGATTATTTGATCCAGCTGTTTGCTTTGTACACCGATGTAAGTCACCTGAAAACCACGGCCTCAGCAGCACAGCATCAGGCGATATTTAGAAGTGTTTTTGTTAAGCCATCACGCCGACTGAAGATTGATCCAATGCTGGATTTTACCGCCATAACTCGTCGACTGCACACGGATGATTCGTTTTCATATCCACTGAATGAAACGCAGTGGGTAGCTATCGGTCTACGCATCTACGAACGCCACAGCAGTGAAGATGAGCCCTACCAAATGATGTTGCAGTGGTGTGGATTGGTCATTCACAACGAATTAAAACCATACCTAGACACTTGGGCGGTTTTCACACTGCCGGCACGCGTTGATCTCAGTCAGTTGATTGAGACACAGGACAGTGATGCGGGTTTTCGACAAACTCTAGAAGCATATTGGCGAGTGAGGCAGGGGTTCCAATTAACAGATCAAGGCGCCAGTGATGTAGCAGTGGCTGACCAATTATATTATTGTCTAGAGTGCCACCAAAAAAAAACAGACTACTGCCGGACCGGTTTTTTTAAAAAAAAGTCTGATCAGCAAGCGGGTTTTAAATCCAATCAATTGGATGAATTACTTGAAGGCTGTCCTTTAGATGAGCGAATATCAGAAATGCATTGGCTTAAACGAAGGCATTGGGCAATTGCTTCGTTGGCGATGATTATGCGAGATAACCCCCTGTGTTCCCTCACGGGTCATCGAATTTGTAATGACTGTATGAAGTCGTGTATTTATCAAAAGCAAGAGCCTGTTGATATCCCTGAGGTTGAGTCGCGTGTGCTCAAGGATGTATTGGCCATGCAATGGGGCTGTGAGGTCTATGATTTACTTGTGAGATGGAACCCCTTGCGTCCCGAACAGTATATGCCAAAACCCTATCAGTATAAAAAAGTGCTGGTCATGGGCATGGGGCCTGCTGGTTTGGCCATGTCTCACCACTTGCTAATGGAAGGTTGTGCTGTTGTTGGGATGGATGGTCTAAAGTTAGAGCCATCTCATCAGTGGCTCAATCCCATCGCCTCTTACAGCGATTTGACTCAACCACTTGACCGACGCCCTGTGAGTGGATTTGGTGGTGTCGCTGAGTATGGTATTACCGCACGCTGGGATAAGAATCTGTTATCACTGGCCCAGATGGCTGTTCTTCGGCGAAGTTATTTCTCGGTGTATGGCGGGGTCCGCTTTGGTGGCACTGTTACATTAGATCAGGCGTGGCAGTTGGGTTTTGACCATGTTGTTATCGCCGTTGGTGCTGGTTTGCCGAGGGAGTTGTCTATCCCAGGATCATTGGCCATTGGGATGCTCCAGGCAAATGATTTCTTAATGAACCTACACTTAAGTGGTGCTCAAAGACCGGATGTTTTACATGCCATCCAGCTACAAATGCCTATCTTAGTCATCGGGGCAGGTCTGACTGCTGTTGATACTGCTACTGAGTCACGTGCGTATTATCTAGCACAAGTTGAACAATTATTGTGCCGATATGAACAGTTGGTTGAGTGGAAGTCAACAACGGCTATCTTTTCAGAATTTTCTGAGCCTTCTTTGGGTATTTTAAAACAAATGCTGACACATGCTCGGCAAGTGCGACGGTCAAAGTCAGCTGCATTACATGAGCTTATTAGCAGCTGGGGTGGTGTGAATATCGTCTATCGCCAGTCGATGGAGCGCTCTCCAGCCTATCGACACAACCACCAAGAGTTAGAGCACGCGTTGAATGAAGGCATTGGCTTTTGGGAATGGTTGATCCCTGTAGAGGTCAAAGTTGATAGCCATGGTTATGTTAAGGCGTTGGTTGTCAATCACCATGGTGGTCACCGGGAGTTGCCTGCAAAGACTATTTTGGTTGCCACTGGATCATCTAACAATATTGCCTATGCATATGAGCATCGAGACGCGCTCAAAAAACAAGGGCATTATTACACAGGCTTTTCTTTGGAAAAGGGACGCTTAGTTGAACAACCCATGCCGACGACGCTTAAGCAGGCAGACGTGCCAGCTTTGACAAGTTATGTTAACAATAATTCATTGGTGAGTTTTATTGGTGACACCCACCCCGTTTTTCATGGTAGTGTTGTTAAGGCCATTGCGTCATCAATGCGATTATATCCCAAAATAATGGCAGCATTGTCTATCAAGAAACCTGATTATCGCATGACTTACCAAGCATTTAGACAATCAATCGACGGGTTGTTTTCGGTGACGCTAATCAGTACCGTCAGGCTATCAGCAGACTGGGTAGAGATGCGCGTTCATGCGCCGATACATGCGAAGCGCTATTGTTTGGGTAATTTCTATCGGTTGCAGACATTAGAAGCCACGGCCAAAAAATTAGCCGGGGTATTAATGCACTCGGAACCAGTTGCGTTGTATCCTATCTCTGTCGATCCTGTTGGGGGGAATCTGACTTTTTGGCTTCGAACACAAGGCTCAAGTTGTCGTTTATTGTCACAAGCCAACGTGGGAAGATCTCTAGCACTAATGGGCCCAACAGGCATGAACTATAAACCGACAGATGTCTCAAGTCGCATGTTGATCTTCGCTGAGTCGTATTGGGTGATGTTGGCACTAACGATCGTTGAGTCATGTCTATCTAGAGGGCAGGCTGTGACTTTATTGATTCATCCTGGTCAATATCCAGTTGACGCACTTGAGAGTCGACTCAGTCAAATGGGCTCGTTATTGGAATGGTCCTATGGCGACACGCTTTCATTTGATTGGCATGGCTGGATGACTGATCAGCCGGTTGAGTTATTGCTATTATTACAGTCTCATCATCACTGTCGAATTAAACAGCAGATCCATCATATGGTGAGTCAGTATAATCATGTATCTGTCCATGCAGCAGTCGATGTGTCCATGCAGTGTATGTTGAAAGGGATTTGTGCGCAGTGTTTGGTTTACCAAGTTGATGAGGTTACTCAAACAAGAACCAAAGCAGTTTATGCCTGTTCGTGGCAGATTCAGCCATATCAGTGGGTTGACTGGGATAGTGCCAAAGATCGAGTTAAACAAAATGTCATGCATGAACAAGTCGCAAAACTGTATCTAAATTACCTAGAAAGTCATCATGGTTGATGCGTTAGTCGAATAACCCCTGATCTGTGTGATTTGAATTGGATGTGTGTTGCGAGGCTAGTTGTCATCAAGACGGCAGACACTGTCATACAGCCCGTAGCTATCATATGCCGCACAACATCGATTGACGTGTGATGAGAGGTCTTTTTTGAGGATGCATTCATCAAAGATTGGTCATGAGGTGAGTTGATGTCGCCCATCCAAGTGCCAATCAATCCGGCTCTGGTTGATGGTCTCACCAATTAATGGTGAATGGGTTATTGACATTTTTTGTTTTATTTAATATA
>DLBP01000058.1:0-428 GCA_002480165.1 Proteobacteria bacterium UBA7821
GGGTTCTGTTATCACGATCCGTGAGCTATTATGATAATTCGCTAAACGCTCAATTTCGCCTAAAAAAGATTGTGTATTACCCGTTGCGGTCCTGGTCACATAATCAACAGCTGCGCCTGATTCTTTCAGCGATTGTGCAAAATGTCGCATCGCTGACCACAGCAGCACAAGCTTTTTTTTATGGTGTTTAACAGCCGTTGCCATCTCATCTATTTCAAAGAGTACAATGGTGTCTCTATTGGCATCAAAGTTGTGTAAACTGGCTATATTACGACTCAACTGATCCCACAAAATAACGATTAATTTACTCATTGGCCAATCCTAGGTTAAGTGCTAGCTGTTGAGGTTGTTTGACTGTCTTGGGTTTAACGCGTTTTCTTCGGCTAGCGTGTTGAGTCACAATAGCTGTTGATAGATCTCGGTGCTTA
>DLBP01000058.1:750-1105 GCA_002480165.1 Proteobacteria bacterium UBA7821
GGTCTCGTCTAATACCATAGATTATTTTCATCGCTGCTTGTCGGCTTTGGGATTCATTGATGATTGGAAGAGGGTAGTTTTGTCGGCAATCCTCAGGAGCTTGCCATGGTTCGTGAATCCAGGCATCTTCAACCGCTGATAGTTCTGGTATCCAGTGTCGAATAAAAGAACCATCGGGATCCTGGTCGATCGCCTGTTTAGTTGGATTATAAATCCTCAGTGTATTAATACCCGTTGTCCCAGACTGCATCTGTGTCTGACTGTAGTGAATACCGGGCTCATAATCAACAAATAAATTGGCTAGATGAAGACTACTCATTTGCCAGGGTATCCATAGGTGATAACTGGCAAAACT
>DLBP01000058.1:1390-8907 GCA_002480165.1 Proteobacteria bacterium UBA7821
ATAGGTGATAACTGGCAAAACTCATTAGCATGGCCCGCATCCTAAAATTCAACCAGCCCTCTTGGATCAATGAACGCATGGATGCATCAACCATTGGGTAGCCTGTCATGCCGACCTGCCAGGCATGCAAATACTCTGGATGGGTGAGTTCAGTTCGAATGCTGTCGTACGCTCGATGCATATTGTGAAATTCGATATCTGGCTGGCATTCCATTTTTTGGATGAAGTGACAGTGCCAGCGTAGCCGGCTTAAAAATGCTTGGATTGATCGGATCGATCTTTTCGACTCTGCCGTCTTCTCTTGTTTTAGGGCACTCACTCTCTGGTTACTTGCTTGATAGACTTCTGCGATTGATAAACAGCCAAACGCAAGATAAGGAGACAGACGTGACCCACTAAACTGGGCTAATTTAGGTGAGGAAATGTGGTGACTGTAGTGATAGCATCGCTCATATAAAAAACTATCTAATAATGCTAGACCCTTTTGCCTACCACCTAGTTGTCGTTTAACAATGCCATCATTAACTAAGCCATATGTCTGAGGATTTCCAATTGTATCGGAGGCGATTGCGATTGGCGGTAAGTATTTAACAGGTTTGGGTAGCGTTTCTGTCACGTGTTGATACCATCGTTTCGACCATCCATCTCTAGATGGCAGCGCTCTAACGACACCATTTTGAGGCAGCTCAAACCATTGGACATCGGTTGTTTTGGCCCACTGACTGACTGCTATATCTCGTTGATAAGTCCAGTTATTCCATGTTTCTTGGGATGAGTAAATGGTTTTAACATTAAATGCTCTGGTGATATCGGCTAGAACATCGACTGCTGAACCGACTCGAATCACCAATCCCTGACCCAGTGCTGATAGCGTCTGGTGAAGCTCTTCGATAGATTCCATTAAGAACAAAAAGTGCCGATAGCTCATATCAGGCTGCTGCCATAAATCGGGTTCGAATATGTACAATGGAATAACGACATCATGTTGATCAGCCGCTTGTCGAAGTGGCTTGTGGTATTCAGCGCGCAAATCTCTCTTAAACCAAACAATTGCCGTCGTCATGGATCTATAGCAGCCCCATCCCAAGCATAGCAGTAACCACTGTTATCTAATGTTAAATCATTCAACACACTCAGACACATGGTTGCAGCATAGTCGGGTGTAAATACCTCGGTACTGCCTTGATAAGGCTTAGACAATTGGCTATCAACCGTACCAGGATGAATACCCACAATAATATGACGTCTACATTCGATCGCTAAGTTTCTAACCAGCATATTTAGAGCAGCTTTAGAGGCTCGATAGCTGTGCCAACCACCCAATCGATTATCACTAATACTACCGACTCGAGCAGACAATATAGCCATGTAACCACATTGATCCTTAGGTAGCTTGGGTAAAAAGTATTTCGCGATCACCATTGGCAACACGGTATTCACACGATAGACTTCTAGCATATTGATTGGCTGTATCTGGCGGTATGATTTTTCAGGTTGAATCGTGTCAGAATGCAACATACCGGTTGCGACTAAAATCAAATCGACTGATTGAATTGAATCAGCAGCTGTTTTCATCTGACTTTCGTCAAAATAGTCGATTACGTGTGTATTGACCGTGGCATCATGACATGCCTCACGTGAGAAGGTAGTTATTACTGCCTTAGGATAATACAATCGAATGCGTTTGGTAAAGGCTCGTCCCATGGCACCTGATGCACCAAAGATGACGATGTGATTCAGCTGCTTAGTTGTGTTCATTTCACTTATGTGTCAAAACCTAATCGTATTATTCAATATTTTTCAGGTTGTTTCAATTAATTTACTTGTTAATTCAGTTTATGTGGCCTATAGATGTTAGTACACAACCGCATGAGAGGGCATTTGGAGGACAACAAAACCCATTACAATCAATGGATACTCGACACAATCCTGATAAAGTTACTGGGTCAACGTGTCGATTCTTATGCGTACAGGTTGCTTTCACCATGGATCAAAAAAGCCGGTCATGTGCACTGGCTAACTGTTGTCGCAACCACAATACTAATCCTAGTGTTGTTAATTATCACTGTGATACTGGCTCCCATTAGAATGATCATCTGGTTACTAAACAGTCGGCTGTTAGAAAAACCGTTTGACATGACTTTTCATTATTTACAATTGCTATTTGAAAAATACGACTCTGACCGTGTGCAATTATTGCCTTTGATTATCACCTCCGTTTTTTTTATAGTCACTCTAACAATTGCCTTGCTATTTTCGCCATTGAAAGGCATTGGTTGGGCTTTAGCGAAATTGGTATCAACCAGTTACCGGACCTGGCGTCTTAATTCAAAAATCAATCAACACAAGTTGAAATAAAGTCGCTCATCGCCTATAAATAAACGGTAGGCACATGCGATCGCATATGCCATGTGACAACTGGATGGAACACTGATGAAAAGTTATTGGGCTGTGGTGCTGTGTGTGCTCTCAACGAGTCTGGCCATTGAGCAGATTTTAGTCGTTGGTGACAGCATTAGTAGTGGTCATGGTATGATTTTAGAAGACAGCTGGCCTGTCCAGCTTGAACGACATGCGCAACAACACAATTGGGAGATGACTGTCATTAATACCAGTGTTAGTGGTTACACAACACTGGATGGTATACAGGTCCTCACTGATGCGCTACAACAGCATCAGCCAACATGGACTGTCATTGCTCTAGGGGGAAACGATGGCTTGATGGGATTACCAATCGAGACCATTTATACCAATTTAGTGACTATGATTGATATTGCTCAATCATATCAACAGCAGATTGTCTTAGTCGCAATGACACTACCACCCAATTGGGGTGCTAGATATATTGAGCAGTTTGAAGGGATCTACCATAATCTATCCCTCGAATACCCCAGTATTAAACTAGTCAAATTCTCTATTGATGAGTTCATTAACCTAATGCAGGAAGATGGCATTCACCCATCTACCGCAGCTCAATCAATGATCATGACCCGCATCTATGATGCGATAACTAAACCGCAACAGGGGCCCGAATAGCCGGGTGTGGATCATAACCATGAAACACAACGTCTTCCGCCTGGTAACTAAACAGATCTGGTGCTTTATTGAGGACCAATGTTGGCTGAGATCGTGCTTGTCTACCCAACTGCAACTTAACTTGCTCAAGATGGTTGGTATAAATATGGCAATCACCGCCAGACCAGACAAAATCTCCCAACGCCAGGCCTGTCTGCTGTGCGATCATCGATAGTAAGAGTGAATACGATGCGATATTGAATGGAACCCCTAGAAAAGCATCAGCAGATCGTTGAGTCAATTTACATGACAGCCGATTCGAATCAGAAACATAAAACTGAAACAGCAGATGACACGGGGGTAATTTCATCCGTGGTAAATCTGATACATTCCAGGCACTAACGATCATTCGACGTGAATTTGGCTCTGTCCTAATGAGATCGACTAAGTTAGCTAGCTGGTCGATGACCAAACCATCTTTCGTCTCCCAAGCCCGCCACTGTTTACCGTAAACAGGGCCTAGTTCACCGTGCTCATCTGCCCACTCGTTCCATATCCTGACGCCATTTTTTTGTAAGTAATCAATATTTGTGCTTCCTTGCAAAAACCACAACAGCTCATGGACAACTGATGGAACATGTATTTTCTTTGTCGTGAGTAGTGGAAAACCACTGGATAAGTTAAACCGCATGGTATAATCAAAAACGCTAATGGTTCCGACACCGGTACGATCTGTTTTTGTCTCACCGAACTTCAGAATATAGTTAAGGAAATCATGGTATACTTGCACGTTGTCCTCCCTGTCAAACGACTAATCAGCCATCATTTCTTCGAGATAAGCAGCAACACTGGCCTGATTAGTCTCCATCGCTGGCTTACCTTTCTGCCAACCTGCTGGACAGACTTCTCCGTGCGTATCGTGGTGTATGATCGCATCTAGTAGACGCAGATATTCGCTAGGCTCTCGACCGATGGGTAAATCATTAATTGATTGGTGGCGTATAATACCAGCGTTATCAATGATGCAAGTGGCTCGATAGGCTACTTTCTTGACTGGGTGCTCCACACCGTATAACTGACAAATCTCATGTGACAGATCTGACACCATTGGATACTTAACCGGACCAATACCACCCTGCTTTACACTGGTGTTACGCCAAGCTAGGTGAGAAAACTCTGAATCGACCGAAATAGCAATCAGTTCGGCATTCTTATCTTGAAAAGATTGCCAGCTTTGATTAAATGCCAGCAACTCGGTCGGACAAACAAATGTGAAATCTAGAGGATAGAAAAACAAAACAGCGAACTTATTGTTAATGATCTCAGCTAGGTTAAAAGTGCTATTGATTGACCCATCACCCATCACTGCCGCTGATGTGAAATCTGGAAACCTCTGTCCCACAAGTGTACTATTAAACATATTGTCTCCGTTTAAAATAAAGTTAATACCTAGTGAAAATCTAACACAATCATTGTAGCGGTTCAACCGTCGTTGGGGTATATATCTGGAAACAGCAAATCATGTCTAAGACACTGTGTTTGTATGCCTGACTCATCAAACTGTAACTGTATCATACCACAGGTAGTCGTAGACAAAACATCGCTGTCAAATGCCTGATATCGGCTAATGACATCTGGATGCGGGTGGTTCCACCGATTCATAAAACCAGCTGATGCCAAGGCAATTTTAGGCCTGGTTGCTTGAATAAAGCGAATGCTTGAAGACCCATAGCTACCGTGGTGCGGCATCACTACAACGTCAGACCTGAGAGACGATTGATACCGGTCAACCAATTCACTTTCAATGGATGTTGTGATATCACCGGTTAGTAACACTTGTCTTTTGCCGTCATGAATGCGAACGACACATGAGCGATTATTTGCCTGACTAGCAGTTATATCCATAGGAGACAATACTTCAACTGACACCGCCCCAAAATCCCACTTCATTCCATGATGGCATGGATTGACTCTGTAATCGATGTGTAGGCGTTCTGGCTCACCACTAACGAATTCACCAATCTGCATGTGCCTCAACAATGGTTCAAGCCCACCACTGTGATCATTATCACCATGACTGATGATGAGCAGATCAATCTTAGACTGGCCCAAATATCTTAAATATGGAAGTAATGTCGTCTGAACAGAACTTGTTTTACTTGTCTGGGGCCCAGTATCAAATACAATTAGGCCTTGACTGGTTTGAATCACAACCGACAGCCCTTGTCCGACATCTAAGAGCGTCATTCGCCAAGTATCATCAGGTAGCCCTGACTGTTTAAACATCCAAAACAACAAGACAAACACCCCCCTTTTTGGGCAACTGATAGTGCCAGGCACCATCAAACGCCACATGACCAGAGTAACAATAACCAAATTAGCCGTATTTTGTTCAAACATTGAGATAAACCTGGGAGTGTGTTGATGAACGAATGACAGACACATCATGGTTACTCCCCATGAATGCTCAAAGAGACATTGTGTCGCATCGATGAGTTGGTCACATGGCATTAACACACACAATCCGCTAGCAATTGTCATGGGTATTAGCCAAATACTAGCCCATGGAATCATCACAACGTTTACCAGCAAAGACACCAGTGAGTATTGACCAAAAAAAATCAGATTAATCGGCAATAAACCAATAAAAAAAAACAACTGAAGTCGGCAATATACATACCAGCTTGATTGATTCATTGGCGAAAAATTGGTGACGTAAATAATCAAGAAAGTAGCCAAATAAGATAAACTAAAGCCTGAGTCAAATACCAAAAATGGGCAGTACAGTAGGCAAACAGACATGGCCAGCCATGTTACAGATGCCCAAGTGATATAACCAATATAAGCTTGATAGTAATAATTGATTAACAAACAAGACACAACTCGAACAATGGGCGGCAAAAACCCTGATAAGCACGCATAGATGCATGTTGACATCATCGCAATACAATAGGCATTATTCTTGGCTCTAAACACATGCTCTAACACACACTTCACCCAAAACAACCAAATGCCAACATGTAGACCTGAAACTGCCAGTAAATGACTGATGCCTAAATTAACAAACATATCTTTGATGTCTGGACTAACCTTCGACTTATCACCAAATAACACGGCCAACATCATTCCATGATATTTCCAATGGGCGATTTGTTTGGCTAAGGTGTCTAGACAATGTTGGCGAATCAGCTCAACAGTTAAGTGAGATGAAACGATCTCATTGAGCTCAACACAATGTGCTTTCGCAGTTACCCAATCCGTCAGCAAGCGCCTCTCTTGTGATAGACTCCCTCGATTGACTGATGATCGAATTGGTTTGATTGTCACTGTCATTCGCCACACTTCACCTGGATTGAGTGTAGAACCATTAGTCGTACTCAATAGCCAAAACTGCCCCTTAATTGGCGTGGGCTCAACAACTTTGACTAGATAGCTTTGCCCTCCTTTGTGTTTATGAATGCGTACAACCACAGTCTGCTTCCCCATAAAAGGAGCCATCAAAGCAACATTATCCTTAAAGGATTGAATCGACATCGATAAAAAAAAGTAAGCGATTATGATAAAAAAAATGGCCACCAGGCTCTGCTGAATACGCCAACAGCCCATCCAAGCAACTAAAGACATTGTGCCAATGATCACCAGCCACTCTGCGGGAGTACTCAGGTAAAGGTTACAATAAATGACAAGGGGTATGGTAAAAAGCATGTCAACGATGATTGGATAAAAGTCCCCTATGATATTCAAAGCGATCACTAATGGCCATACCGTCTCTGACAAGAAACGGTTGATTATTGATAAAAAAATTGGTATTTTTGAAGACAGATTTTTTGGCAGCCCGATGATGACAAACACACACTTCCGACCCCTAGTGATTGGTTCACTCAAACTGTGCTCCAACCTAATCCAAGGTCCATTAGCTGGTTATAGCTGCTCAGCAATGAGGCGCCTGACTCGGCACTTCCCTGGTTGTGCATACACAACGACAGAAATGATATCTGCCCATCAGTTGGTTCACGGCAAGCATAACCAAATGAGATATCTCCATAAAGCAGATGATGAGAACATCGTCAGCTACCAACTCAGTGGGCGATGCCCAGACATTCTCAAGCAAGCAACTGTGATCTGTGAGCAGCATGGTGCTGATATAATCGACTTAAACTGTGGTTGCCCCCAACCTAAAATTAGAAAAAAGCAGCAGGGATCTAAACAAATTGAGAACCCAGAAAAATTGTACGATCTAATCTGTTCGATGCGATCGGCAACCACTTTACCGCTAACTGCAAAAATCCGTCTACTACCCAGTCAACAGGGTGATAACAAAACTGTCATCGATGCCTTGATTCAAGGTGGTGTGGACGCCATTACAGTGCATGGTAGAACCTGGCAGGATAACTACGACGTCGATTGTAACTGGGCAGCGGTTCGGGAAATTGTACAATACAGCCGCGTGCCAATCATTGCCAATGGCTCCGTTAGCTCTACTGCCGGGGCGGTTTTAGTAT
>DLBP01000036.1 GCA_002480165.1 Proteobacteria bacterium UBA7821
ATCGTCTAGAGGCCTAGGACATCGCCCTTTCACGGCGGCAACAGGGGTTCGAATCCCCTTGGGGACGTTTTAAGGAACAATATGGATTATCAGCTGGTTGCTACCATTGTGATTTCATTATCCGTCGCTATCGGATATTTGAATGAGCGATTCATACAAAAAGAAAGCAGCATAATTATTGTGCTCACAACCATATTAATTGTCATCGCTTTGTACTTTCTAGACGCGGCGATCACCACCAGTGAGTACCTAAAGACCATCGACTCGATGCTCAACAAAGTCAGCTTTTCCGATTTTCTCCTAAGTGGCATACTTTCTTTCCTACTCTTCGCTGGATCACTACACATTGATCTAAGTATGCTCAAAGAGAAAAAAAGTGACATATTTATACTAGCGACATTATCGACATTAGCCTCTACCTTTATCATTGCCTATGCCAGCCATTACCTGCTGATTGCGCTCAATTCAGAAATACCATTTCTATATTGCCTTTTGCTGGGCTCACTCATTTCACCAACCGATCCAATCGCTGTCCTATCCATGCTAAAAGAACTCAACGCACCTAAGGACGTACGCACAACCATTGCCGGTGAGTCACTATTTAATGATGGGATTGGCATTGTCGTTTTTATCACACTCTATAGTTTGATCAATGATGAATCAACAGCCATTGATATCACCCATGTGTTGCTTTTATTCATAAGACAAGTCGTGGGTGGAATAACAATTGGAGTGATACTGGGCTACTTTGGCTACAAAATGATCAACAGTTGCCAAAAAAATATTCCCTTGTGTGTGATGATTTCAATATGGATTGTGACGGCTGGATATACGATATGTGAGCATTACCTTGGCGTTTCAGCACCCATTGCGATGGTGGTTTCAGGTATATTTATAGGCAATAAAGGCAACACGCTCAGTTTGCCAAAAGCAGTCAATATTGAACTTCATCAGTTTTGGTATATCATCGACGAACTACTCAATTCCCTGCTGTTTTTATTTGTCGGGCTGGAATGTTTGCTACTGGGCTACGAAATGGCCAATAACGCCATCCTCGCATTATTGATGATACCCATTGTCTTATTGGCTAGGTTGATTGCCGTTGCGATTCCTATCTCCCTATTAAGCCAATATCGTCAACAGCCGTTCAATCAATACTTAGTCGGACTCATTACCTGGGGTGGGCTGAGAGGTGGTTTATCGATTGCGTTAGCACTCTCATTGCCTCAGACCAACGAACGTGACATCATTTTTTGTATCACCTACGCAGTGGTGATCTTCTCCATTGTCGTCCAAGGATTGACCATCAAACCCCTGTTTGAGCTGTCCAAAAAACATCTGCCCACCACTCATGCGCAATAAAATATCACAGCAACTCTACCGGCTAATGGCATCGCATGCTGTATCAGAAAGCCAGCTGGCCAAGCTAACCGGCATCAATCAAGCCATTATCAATCGCATATTACACAATAAAACCAAAAACCCAAGGATCGATACCGTAATGTCCCTTGCGGAATACTTTAGAATTAGCCTCGATCAATTAACTGGTATGACGGACACCGAACATGAAACGAATGCCATATTAATGGTGAAAGTTCCAATGATCGAATGGCATCAGATCCTAACGAGACAAAACAACTCCAATCCGCAGTATATTTACGCCGACGTCGATAAGAAGGGTGATTACTTTGCAACAGAGCTGAACAATCAAAGCATGCTGCCATATATCCAGGCAGGTAGCCAAATCATCGTTGACCCTTCTCAGCCATACACCGATGGCGATTTTGTTGTGGCTCACACTGGCGGAAGTCATGACGTGGTCGCTCGACAATACGTCAACGAAGGTGGCGGGCGTCTTGTACCCACTAATTCCGTTTATCAGTCATTTGAAATGAATCATGACGTTACCATTATCGGTACGATTATTCGAATTAGTTCAGCGTTAATTTAAAATATTGGGTAATACCAGTAACGGTCAAGCTCAGGCTCACAGACTTTGAGTTGCCGCTGATAATCAATAGCTCGCTGAGTGACTTCCTCTGCTATTTTGACTAGCTTAGGATCTGATTCATAATCCTTTCGGTTAAATCCAACAATGCCGACGTGGTACGCTAGATACAGATTCTTGGCATCATATTTATGAATGTCAGCACGTTTGTGCGCCTCATTTAAATACCACCCAATAAAGTCCGTGGCATCCCAAAAACTGTTTCTGAATGCATAAGAATATTTATTCTTCTTAATGAACTCATCCCACGTCGCATTGATCGCTTGGCTATAGCCGTATGACGTACTCTCTCGTCCCCATGGAATGATGCCAAACAACCATTCTTGTTGGGTGCGGGCATGCGGGGTAAAGCCAGACTCTCTTTGAATAATTGCCAATTGAAGCGCTATTGGGATACCCCATTTATCACTGGATTGTTTTGCTGCATAATACCAGCCGATATTGGTGTCTAATATCTGGCAGATGTCGTCGTGTTGTCTAGGCGTGTCGTACTGACAGCCAGTCAGTGTTAGGAATAAGACAACGAGTTGACTGAGTTTAGTATTTATTCTTAAAGACATAGAGAACCTTCATGCTATAGATTATGGTGAGTAATAGTGTTATGTAAGCATCGTGCCCATAGTAGTAAAGCCAGTCATAGGGAACGGCTAAAATGTTATCTTGTTTAAATGAAATCATAATCAGCGCGAGCGGTGCAAAGTAGAAATAACATGATAAGAGAATGGGCGCGAGCCAACTATTTATCGCAGAGAGCTGATGACAGCCGCGCTGTATTATTTTTAATGAAAATGGGAACATAACCATCATGGTTAAGAGCGCTGTGAGCCCAAGTGGGAAAAATAGGGCAATATCGTACAATAGTGATATTATCAGGATGACAACATAATCCAATGCACCTAACGTCTCTTTGAAGTAAAAATGCAAGCAGAGATACAACACGAATAAATTGGGTAAGTACAGTGGATTCGTGACGTAGAGTGTGATGAACAACACGAACAGTGCCGTGTTTGTTAGTGTGGTTAACAGCTTATTCATGCCCGTCCCTACTAATGATTAATACGGTATCATATTGAGCAAGCTGGGATGACGGCATGTCAATTATCTGGCTGGCTCTCTCTAAACAGAGGTGATTCTGCTGTTCACAGTCACGATTATCCACTCTGCCAATGAACACACCTGGTGGGAATCGGTCGCTGTTTGGAGAAGTCACAATGTCAGACAAGTCGGCTGTTAACTGACCTTCAATGAGCTGATATACCGTGTTCCCATCGGCATCTTGCTTAACAATCCCTGAGGAATCACCAGCGAGTGTTTGTGCAGCGACGGCGACATTACTTGAGTTGAGTAATTGAACTTCTGAGCTGGTCTGACCGACTTTACTGATGGTTCCGATAAGCCCCTGTTCGGAAAATACGGTGTCATACAACTTGAAAGAAAGATCTGCTGGGTGGTCGATCACCACAAAGGATTCGCTCAAGCGCCGGGTGATTTCTGCTGAAGCGGTTTGGTGATAGTGTATCGCATTGGGAAGCATATTGACAGCTGCCAGCACGCGCTTGATCTGATATAGCTGATATTCTAATTCCAGTATCTTGGTAATATTCTGATTGCTATATTCAGCATTCCCCCGCCGGTTGTCTGGAACAGCTTCTTCATTGAACGCCGCAGCAACTGAATCAATCCGCTTCGTCAAGCCCTGAACGCTAGCGAGTATTTGATTGCGCGCGTTGAAGTAGATTTCACTTTCATGATGAGTAAACAAACGCTGTGACAATAAGAAACAACAAACTGAAAATAACAGAAATATGACATAAACCAAAAATTGGTGCAGCTGACTATTCTGATTACTCGACTTCATCAAAGTGACGCTCACCTATGGTTTTAATCAAATCGATCATTTTACCACCACCATGAGCAACACAGGTGAGTGGATCGTCTGCAATGTAGACTGGCAAGCCGGTTTCCTCATGTATCAACTTATCAAGAGACGCCAGGAGTGCGCCACCACCAGTCAATGTCATGCCCTGTTCTGCTATATCGGAGGACAATTCTGGTGGAGCTGATTCGAGCGCGCCACGAATGGCTGTCACCATACCAGACAGTGGCTCTTGCAGTGACTCGAGTATGTCATTTGAGTTAACGGTGACTAATTTAGGAATTCCTTCAGCAACATTTCTACCACAGATATCCATGGTTTCGACTTTAGAGCTTGGAAAAGCTGTGCCAATTTGTTTTTTTAACATTTCAGCTGTTGCTAAACCGATTAGAATGCCAAACTTCTTTTTGATGTGACTCACAATGCATTCATCAAACCGGTCTCCACCAATTCGAACTGACTTCGCGTAGACAATTCCATTGAGTGATAAAATCGCCACCTCAGTTGTCCCGCCGCCGATGTCAACAATCATCGAGCCTTTAGGTGACTCCACTGGTAAATTGGCACCCATCGCTGCAGCCATGGGCTCATCAATTAAATACACCTCTTTTCCACCGGCATTGAGTATGGACTCTTTGATCGCGCGGCGCTCAACTTGTGTTGCACCGTATGGGACACACACGACAACACGAGGGCTGAAAAAAAAGAACTTCTGCTTTTTTAGTTTTGCCATAAAGTAGTGCAGCATTTTCTCAGTGACGTAGAAATCGGCAATGACACCGTCTTTTAATGGGCGTATCGCCTTAATGTGACCGGGTGTTCTCCCCTCCATTTTCTTGGCATTGATACCGACAGCGCAAATCTCTGGGCGCGTGGTTAAGTTTTTCTTAATGGCTGCCACTGACGGTTCATTGAGCACAATACCGTGCCCTGGTAGGTAGATCAGTGTGTTGGCAGTCCCTAGGTCAATTGATAGACCAATGGGGCTCATCATTTTTTTCCAATCACCTAGTTTAAACGGGTTATACCACTGCTTTAAATTCATCACAAACATCCCTTATGCACAATCTCATTTGAATCATAACATGTTTTTTTTTATTGACACAATGCCAAACTGACTGTTATAAAGTAAACATACCGAAACAGGAAACAAATTGTGAGTCAGTCAAAAAAAGATGAGCAAAAATTACTCTATACATCCACCCTCTGCAAGCTTGATATCCAGCAAGAAGATCGATCAAGCCACGTCAACAATTTCGAAAAAATACTGTCCATGATTGACCAACTCAGTGAGGTTGATACCAGCGGTGTTGAGTCCTATCGCCAGATAACAATTCCACTTAGCTCACTCCGTCAAGATGATGCGCCCACATCGCTTCCCATTGACACGCTCAAACAGGTATCCCCGTATTTATGTGAGTCCAACAATCTATTCGAAGTTCCCATAGTCATCGACGAGACCTCTTAATATGTATAAAACTTTATCTGAGATCAAACAGGCACTTGAATCCAAAGCTGTTTCTTCGCTTGAACTCATCACCCACTATTTAGGGGTCATTCAACAGCTAAACCCCAGTCTCAATGCCATGATCAGTGTTCATGAGCAAGCCGCAATCGAAGCGGCTAAGCAGTGCGATCAGCTGCGAGCCAGTCGGTCAGCCGACACACTGCCGGCTTTGTGTGGTTTGCCTATTATCCACAAAGATATTTTTTGCACCGTACAATCTAAAACAACCTGTGGCTCGCAAATGCTTGCCAACTTCGAGCCGCACTACGATGCCACCATCGTTAGCCGGCTGAGACAAGCAGGGATGATTCAACTTGGCAATGCCAACATGGATGAGTTTGCTATGGGGTCGTCCAATGAGACCAGTTTCTTTGGACCATGCTACAACCCCTGGTCACTCAGTCATGTACCAGGCGGATCCTCTGGCGGCTCTGCAGCGGCTGTGTCAGCTGGATTTTCACCCGTTGCTTCGGGCACTGATACCGGTGGCTCGATTCGTCAACCTGCTGCTTTTTGTGGCGTAACGGGTCTAAAACCAACCTACGGGACCTTGTCTCGATACGGGATGGTTGCCTTTGCATCTACATTAGATCAAGCAGGCTACTTCGCCAATGACATGAGGGACATTGCGCTTTTATTAGACCACAGTGCGGGGCAAGACCCAAACGATTCTACCACTAGGAATTATCCTGAGCCTAATGGCATTGCTGCCGAACAGGTCGGAGATAAACCGCTAACGATCGGTGTGCCAGCATTCATGTCGGATCACTCACTTCCAGCGGCGATTTCGCACGCGTTTGATGAGACGCTAGCCGTATTTAAGCGACTCGGCTACTCGGTTCAAACCGTCGAATTACCACACAGTCAGTACGCAGTGCCAACATACTACGTGATAGCACCCGCTGAATGCTCGTCAAACTTAGCTCGTTATGATGGTGTTAAGTACGGTTTTCGTTCGAGTAACAGTCACAACCTTGAGTCACTGTACGTCAACACACGAACTGAAGCCTTTGGCGAAGAAGTCAAACGGCGGATTCTACTCGGCACTTTTGCATTATCGAGTGGCTATTACGACGCCTACTACGAACAAGCTTCAAAAGTCAGAACTTTAATCAAGCGTGATTTTGAGCAAGCCTTCAACAACGTTGATCTAATTTTAACCCCAACAACGCCATCGACAGCATTCAAAGTTGGTGAAAAGACCAGTGATCCCATAGCAATGTACCAATCGGATCTCTACACATTGCCAGCAAGCCTCGCCGGACTCCCAGCGGCCAGTTTTCCAGCTGGTTTTTCAGAGGGTTTACCAATCGGCATGCATTTAGCCGCTAATCGGTGTATGGAGCGATACTTGATACAGTCTGTTGCCCGTTTTCAACAAGAAACTGACTGGCACCTAAAACAGCCTAACATTGAGCGAGATACGCCATGACTTATTACATTGATATCGGATTAGAAGTCCATGCACAACTAAAAACCACAACCAAGATGTTTTCCGATGGCCCCACGCTATTTGGCCAAGCACCCAATACCCAGGTCGCACCTGTTGACATGGGCATGCCGGGTACACTACCGATTATCAATGCTGCAGCCATCAAACAAGCCATTATGTTTGGCCTCAGTTGCGGTGCAAGTATAAATCATTACTGTGAATTTGCTCGAAAAAGTTATTTCTATCCAGATTTGCCCAAAGGCTATCAAATCAGCCAGTTCAACTACCCGGTCGTTCAAGATGGCATCATTCACTACCTAAATGGCAAGGAACCTGGCCATGTTCGGATCCAACGCGCACACCTCGAAGAAGATGCGGCTAAGTCTATGCATAACACACTAGCAGCTAAGTCTTATATCGATCTCAACCGGTCAGGTCAACCGTTACTTGAAATCGTCACACATCCAGACATCCATTCAGCATCAAGCGCGATCGCATATCTAAAAACATTACACAACTTGGTTAGGTATCTGGGCATCTGTGATGGGAATATGCAAGAAGGCTCCTTTCGTTGCGACGTTAATATCTCACTGCGAGCCAATACCGAACAACCACTCGGTCGGCGAGTTGAGGTCAAAAACCTCAATTCGTTTAAATTCATCGAGAAAGCCATTGAACACGAATACACCAGGCAAAGTAAACTCATCGACCAACAACAACCCGTACAACAAGAAACCCGTTTATTTGACGAAGTATCGGGTACGACCAAGCCGCTTAGATCTAAAGAAGAAGCACCTGACTATCGTTATTTTCCTGACCCTGAT
>DLBP01000011.1 GCA_002480165.1 Proteobacteria bacterium UBA7821
GGAAGATTATGCATCGGCTCTGTCTCAGTTATCTCAAATTTTAGCGCAACGCCGTGTGATTGACAACAGTAAACAATAACCGTGACGCAAGGAGATTGAATATGACCGTTCTCGTTGTTCTTGCTGGGGGGCTTGGAAAACGCTTGGGTTGTCACAGGCCAAAGCCATTGGTTGAACTTGCTGGGCAGCCAATGATAATCCACATCTTAAACAAAGCCAGTCAGCTTAATTTCAAAAAAATCCTAGTCGTTGTTCCAAAGCAATACCGTGAGCTGTATGAGGAATCGTTCGAAGGGCACCCCGTCGATATCGTAACACAAGCACAGCAAGAAGGAACTGGTGCGGCATTAGCTCTGGCATTGCCTTATTGTGAGCCAACTGATGAGGTTCTGGTGTGGTACGCTGATATGCCATTGGTTCGTCTTTGTGATGTAACACAAGTCATCTCCAGAGGTCATAATCAACCGCTTAGCCTTGTGACAATCACACCGTCAGACCCATCTGGTATGGGACGGATTATACGACAAGGTTCTATGGTTTCCCAAATTGTTGAAGAAAAAGATGCGACGACAGAGCAGCAGACGATTAATGAAGTGTTTGCTGGAATGATGATGGCGCCAAAATGGCTATTAGAAGAGCTACTTCCCATGTGTCATACATCTAATAATCAGTCGGAAGTCTTGCTGACGGATGTGGTGAAGTTAGCCAATGAGCGATCGCATCCCGTTCAGCCAATACCCTTTCCAGATAGTGACTATTTTTTAGGTATTAATCTGCCAAGCCAGTGGTCACAAGCTGAGCGAATACTCCAGCGAGACAGGGTATTAGACTTGCAAGCACAAGGTGCTTTGATTGTTGACATCAGTCGATGTGAAGTGCGAGGACAAGTTCGGGTTGGTCGAGGCGTTAAACTAGATGTTGGTGTGATCTTGGAGGGGGATGTGATACTAGGTGATGGTGTTACTGTTGGTCCATACACCCGGATAAAACAATCAACCATTCAAGACAATGTTTGGGTTAAGGATCACTGTGTTGTTGAATACACCACCATACACGCGAATTCGACCATCGGCCCTTTTGCTTATTGCCGTGTAAACAATACCATCGGCGAGCAAGCCAAAGTGGGCGCCTTTGTTGAACTAAAGAATACAACGATTGGGGCCAAATCGAAGGCTGCTCACTTGAGTTATTTAGGTGATGCGCATATTGCTGATCATGTTAATATTGGTGCGGGTGTGATTACTTGTAATTTTGATGGTGAAAAAAAACAGAAGACGATTGTTGGAACCGGTGCGTTTATTGGTGCTGGTGTTGAGCTGATTGCACCAATAACCATTGGTCAGGATGCGTTTATTGGTGCTGGATCCACGGTTAGCAAGACAGTTGAACCCCGTTGTTTAGTCATCGCGCGTGCAAGGCAGGTTGCCTACACAGACTGGCACGACAAGAGGCAGACAGCTGATGTGGATTAATCGGTTTTTATTGTGTTTCATTCTCTTCACGACCAGTATCATAGCTGATCGTTACCCATGGCAGCCGGGTATGACGACAGTCGGTCGCATTGATTACTACATGATGACACCAGACGATAGTCTACGAGAAGTGGCGTTTCGCTATCGAGTCGGCTATGATGCATTAATGGCTGCTAATCCATATATTTCCAAGTTACCAACGGCAAGTAGCTATGTCCTTATAATCCCTACTGTTCACATATTGCCTCACTTAGAGCCGGGTATTAATATTAACTTAGCTGAGAGACGCCTTTACTATCTTGATGATGAACAAGCTATTTTATATAGTTACCCAGTCAGTATTGGCCGCGTTGGCTGGCAAACGCCAGAAGGTGAGTTTTTTGTACAGGAAAAAATGTTTCGGCCTTATTGGAACATTCCAGAGAGCATCCGTGTCGCGGAGGCTAAAAGAGGCATCAGTTTACCTAAACGAATTCCACCTGGTAATGAAAATCCTTTGGGAGAGTATGCGTTGCGTTTGTCTTCCCCGACGTATCTGATACACGTCAATTTTGTGGAGCGTAAAGTTGGTTTGCGTTCAACATCTGGCTGTATTAGTCTATTCGCTGATGATATGAAAGAGTTGTACCATCTAGTGACAGAAAACACACCAGTCCACATTTTTAATCAACCAGTTAAAGTGGTAGAGGATAGTGAGTATGTCTATATTGAGAGTCACAGACCATTGTCAGAGTATATTACCGATTACCAACAAGAAGATAAAGCGATTGAGGCGATACTAACCCAAGCATTTCAACAACAGCTACCAGTAGACAGCGATTGGGCCAACCGGCCTGAAATGATCGATTATATTCTTAAAACAGTGGGTATCCCACAAAAATTTGGAAAGGAGAGCAGTCATGTTACAAGAAGTTCAGGTTAAAGTACTTGATCAACGAATCGGTCGTCAGTTTCCAGAATTGGGCTATTGCTCACAAGATGCTGCTGGTTTGGATCTCATTGCTTGTTTGGATCAGCCATACCAATTAATGCCACAAGAAACCCTGCTCGTGCCAACGGGTATCGCAATTTATATACAAAATAATGCTTATGCGGCTAAAATTTTACCAAGATCAGGACTGGGTCATAAAAAAGGCATTGTATTGGGTAACAGTGTTGGGCTAATTGATGCTGATTATCAAGGGCCATTAATGGTTTCGTGTTTTAATAGAAGTCGTGAGGCTTATGTGATCACGCCAGGTGAAAGGATCGCACAATTGATTTTCATACCAATCCAGCGACCAAACTTGATTACAGTCAGTGAGTTCACAGCTACTAGTGAGCGAGGAACCGGTGGATTTGGCTCAACAGGGAGATTTTGATATGACTTATGTATTACCAGTGTCGGTTGACCCCACTGTCTTTCGAGCTTACGATATCCGTGGTATTGCAGAGGAAGTTTTAACCGAGTCTGTTTATTATGTGATCGGTATTTCTTTGGGGAAAATTATGCGAGAATCCAAAGAAAAAACGGTTGTTATTGGTCGAGATGGCCGTTTATCTTCAAAAAAGTTTGCTGAAGCATTAATTGCGGGTGTCAGCCAGATGGGGATTAGTGTTAAAGATATCGGTTTAGTACCGACGCCTTTACTGTATTTTTCAACTCATTATCTTCCGTATCATTCAGGACTAATTGTTACTGGTAGCCATAACCCAAAAAATTACAATGGCTTAAAGATGGTACTCCAAGGCCAAGTTTTATCAACAGAATCGATACAAAAAGTCAGAGAAATTGTTGATAATATTTGTAAACAAAGACAGCTGCCTGAGGTTACGCTACCCGGTGTCGTGGAAGATGAGTCGAGTATACCCGATGCATACATCGATTGTGTTAAGCAAAAAATCCAGTTGGCTAAGGCCTTGACGGTTGTCATTGATGCTGGTAATGGCGCAGCTGGTCAGGTGGCCGTTGATTTATTTAATGCACTGGGTTGTCGTGTGATTGCTTTATACTGTGATATTGATGGGAATTTCCCCAATCATCACCCAAATCCAGGTGATCCAAAGAATCTGGTTGATTTACAACAAGCGGTCCTCGATCATTCCGCTGATATTGGTTTGGCTTTTGATGGGGATGCAGACCGCCTCGGTGTTGTCGATAATTTAGGAGAAATTATATACCCAGATCGTCTATTGATGTTGTTTGCTAAAGATTTACTTGAGAGTCACCCAAATGCAAAAGTTATCTATGATGTGAAATGCTCACGCCATTTAGATACATTGATTCGGTCCTGGGGAGGGCAGCCTATCATGGCAAAAACAGGGCACTCGCTCATTAGAAGAAGAATGATTATGGAATCAGCAATGTTGGCTGGTGAGATATCAGGCCATATTTTTTTCGTGGATAACTGGTTTTCATTTGATGACGGTTTGTACGCTGGTTGTAAACTGCTAGATATTTTAGCCAAGAAACCGGTTAGCTCCGCTGAGCTATTTAGCGAGTATACAGACGATGTTACCACTGAGGAGTTGTTACAACCTGTTGTGGAATCTGAGAAGTTTGATTGGGTAAAGCGTCTTATTGGTGCTGCAGAAAATCAAGACAATTTGAGCGCTTCGATTATCAAGATTGATGGCTTAAGGTTAGAAT
This sequence comes from Proteobacteria bacterium UBA7821, assembly GCA_002480165.1. Taxonomy (GTDB): domain Bacteria; phylum Pseudomonadota; class Gammaproteobacteria; order Comchoanobacterales; family Comchoanobacteraceae; genus UBA6594. The sequence continues at coordinate 4,102 of DLBP01000011.1, forward strand.
TTGACGATGGCTGGGGACTTGTTCGAGCATCCAATACAACCCCTTGTTTGACACTCCGGTTTGCTGGAATAGATGACGCCGCTAAGCAGCGTGTCAGAAATGTCTTTGCTAGTTTATTTAACACCGTCGGCTTGCCATTAACCGTATAAGATCCTACATTGTACTAATGAGCAATCTTGACTAGGGCGACACAGATCGTGGAATACTCATTTGGGTAGGCGTGTAGTCACTAGAAAATAGGCTATGGATTTTTACTTTACTCGTCTCATTTAGTTTGGTTGAGGCAAGGCCATTTCTGATGATATCTTCAAATAATAATGAGTGTCTTTCTAACACTTGTTCGTTATAACCACCTTCTCTGCTGATAATAATATCAGTATATGGGTAGTGTTGTTTAACTTGGTGGATGAAACCATACAATCGGCAGAAGTCGTCATCTGTAAAGCACCATTGGTATCGATTCATTTCAAACCATTGGTCTATGTCGTGTATATCCTCCGGTATCATGGCACGCAGACTGGGAATCATACTCACTGATCCTGGGCGTGAGCACGAGGCTTTCTCATCAATATGGGAATCATAGCCCAGGTTGATTTGAAGTAAAACAGCGCCATCGTTGTCTTTGATTTCTTGTAATAAACAGCTTAATAGGTTGAGCATCACTTGCTCGTGTCCCAACTGATTGACCATTGGTACTGGAATGTAACAGAAGCTCTCTTGTTCTATAGTAATTGGGTCTTCATTGGTTAGCGGGTAGCATGGTAAGAATAGATCATATACTTTATCAGGCTGTTTGATGTCCTCTCTCTGTCTTTCGAGTGAATCACTGAACATGGTATTGGGATTTTGCCCAGTCAGGTTGCAATCGACGTCAACTAAAATCACTTGTTTATTGACGCTGTGGTTGAGTTTTGCCCACAAGTATAGAGCCGCTAGGTCAAATTGCCTTGTCGGTACCGGACAGAATCCCTTAGCTAGCTCTCCATCAATCTCAAAGTGGTGAGCTGGCAAGCTATTTCTTAACAAAATTGGTCGTTGAACACGATCGGCGGAAAAAATAGGCGATTCAGCAAATAAGCAAGCAGTTAACACGTTTTGGAAAATAATGTTTAGGTAGTTACAATCAATGGTAACACTCTCACCGATTTCAATGGAACGATCAATGCGAGAAGACAATAAGGATTGTATCGCACAGTGAGCTAAAAATAGTTGGTTTTTGAAGTTTAAAGAGACAATTTGCATTAAAAACTGAGAAGCAGCTTGTTGTGTTCCAAGGCTCGCATCAACATCAATCCATTGATACCATTGTTTAATGTCATTCAGTAGTTTATTGAATGTGGTTGAACCATTGGCGACACGAGCTGGCATGTCCCCCCAAGGTTTATCGCCACAGTGTGCTATTGGTCGTCTATCCACATTAGATGATAATGGTGCTGACACACGCCTGGTCTGCTGATTAATACCGCAGGCCATATAATTACTGAGGTCACACGAGACATCAGCAGTGATGACCTGGGTCACTGTTAAGTCGTGCAAATTAAGCACAGGTGTCATTTGAGGAAATATTGAGCTCGTTTTTTTCGGCTCTGGATATAGAAGATCTAACAGTTTGTCAACATACCAAATTGGGTGTGAATTATCTATTTTTCTGAGTCTAGCACCCTGACTAAATTCATTGTTAACAATACAGTTGATTAGGTAACTAATGATGGGATTGTGTGAGCCAAATTCTATCAATGTTTCTTCCGATTCCCATCCAGAGGTGTTGATAAATTGGACTACTGGTTCCTTGAGCATCATTTCTATGTTAGTTCTGGACTGTTTGCTGTCATATTTACAAGAGTTAGCGACTATATTTAAGTGTGACAAGATTCTTAACAAGACGGAGCTGATTTGCTCGTACTCACTATCATTGGGGTCACGTATGAATGAGCAAATGGATGATTTTACAATCACCTTACCCAGAAGGTGAGAGAGACCCAAATAAATCATATCATTAATGACTTGATCGCATAGAT
>DLBP01000047.1:0-1446 GCA_002480165.1 Proteobacteria bacterium UBA7821
ATACAGCCGCGTGCCAATCATTGCCAATGGCTCGGTTAGCTCTACTGCCGAGGCGATTTCAGTATTAGAAACAACGCATGCCGATGCAGTGATGCTATCTCGTGCTGGACTAGGTAAACCGTGGCTTTTCAATTCCATCTTAAATCAAGTTGAGCCACAAATAACACCCACCACAAAAAAAAGACTGCTGATTGAACACTTGAGCGGGCTTGCTCAGCTAGACGGTGAGTTTAAAGCACTGCTTCAAGCCAGGTCTCTGGTTAAGTATTACTTTCCCAAGCTCAGTGGCTTAGCACCTCAATCAAGTTTAGAGCAACTCTACCAGTGCATCAACAATCACGACTCATCAGAAACGTCCATTTCGACTAATACTCCGTCCTAATCGTTTGTTGGTATGAACAACTGTTTTTCAAGCAATGTGATTTGGTCTCTCAAATTAGCAGCTTGCTCGAAATCAAGCGCTTTGGCTGCCTTGTGCATTGCTTGCTCCAGTTGCTTAATATCCTTGGTTAAACATGCCACTGTCTGGACTGACTGTTTTGAATCATCCTGAGGCTCATCATCTGAAACGTTGAGTTGGTCACGAATCGGCTTAATGACACTTTTAGGCACGATACCGTGCTCTTGATTGTAATCGAGTTGCAGCCGACGTCGTCGACTTGTCTCATTAATCGCGTGGCGCATCGCCTCTGTTTCCCGATCAGCGTAGAGAATCGCTGTACCTTCTAGGTGCCTAGCGGCACGACCAATCGTTTGTATAAGTGAACGATTTGATCTTAAAAACCCGGCTTTGTCTGCATCCAAAATACCCACTAACGAGACTTCAGGCAAATCCAACCCCTCTCTCAGAAGGTTAATACCAATTAGTACATCAAAGGAGCCCAAGCGAAGGTCTCTCAATATCTCAACCCGTTCTACAGAATCAATATCTGAGTGTAAATAGCGAACTTTGATGCCCATCTCAGAATAGTATTCTGCCAAGTGCTCTGACATTTTCTTGGTCAGTGTTGTGACCAAAACACGTTGTTTTTTCTTCACTCTCAGCTTAATTTCCCCGAGCAAATCATCGACTTGGTTCGTCACGGGCCGAACAATCACTTGAGGATCAACCAAACCGGTTGGTCGGACAACTAATTCAACGACTTGAGTGGATCGCTTTAACTCATAATCCCCGGGGGTTGCTGAAATGAGTATTGTATCATAAACAAATTGTTCGAATTCTTCAAAACGAAGTGGGCGATTATCGAGCGCTGACGGTAACCTGAAGCCATAATTGACCAAATTTTCTTTTCTTGCCCGATCACCATGAAACATACCACCTATTTGAGGGACTGTCACATGAGATTCGTCAATAAAAAGCAGTGCATTACTGGGTAGATAATCGAGTAAGGTCGGTGGCTGTTGACCGGACTGTCGGCCAGATAGATATCTAGAATAATTTTCAAT
>DLBP01000047.1:1750-10329 GCA_002480165.1 Proteobacteria bacterium UBA7821
ATATCTAGAATAATTTTCAATACCACTGCAATAACCGAGTTCTCGCATCATTTCCACATCAAATTTAGTTCGTTGCTCTATACGCTGAGCTTCCAGTAGCTGATTGTTTTGTGCAAATCGTTTTGCTGCCATAGCTGCTTCGGCCTCAATCAAGCTAATCATAGCATTGATCTTTTCCTTGGGGGTGACGTAATGGGTTTTCGGGAAAACAGTAAAACTATCCAGTACCTGGTGACAACGGCCCGTTAGTGGATCCAGCCAGCTCAGCCGTTCTATTTCATCATCAAAAAACATCACTCTAATGGCATACTTATCGGATTCAGCTGGAAATATATCGATCACGTCTCCACGTACCCTAAAGCATCCTCGTTTAAAATCGATGTCATTTCGGACGTATTGTAACTCAACCAATCTAGCAGTGACTGCCGATTGGGTGATCTGCTGTTCGACTTCTAACGCCAATACCATGTCAATGTATGAACCTGGGTCACCGAGACCATAAATCGCTGAAACAGAAGCAACGATAATGGTATCACTCCGTGCCATAATGGATTTGGTGGCAGATAATCTCATCTGTTCGATATGCTCGTTAATGGAAGCGTCTTTTTCAATAAAAGTATCCGTCGTTGGTACGTATGCCTCTGGCTGGTAGTAATCGTAGTATGATACAAAGTATTCAACAGCATTCTCTGGAAAAAACTCTTTCATTTCTGAGTACAACTGAGCTGCTAGAGTTTTATTTGGCGCCATGATCAGCGCTGGTCGTTGTAATTGATTAATGATCTGTGCGACTGTAAAAGTTTTCCCTGAGCCGGTCACACCCAGCAATGTCTGACAATCATGTCCTTGTTTTATTCCCTGAATCATCTCTTTAATGGCTTTTGGTTGATCACCAGACGGCACATAATTACTGATTAGCTCAAAACTTTTCATGTTGATTAAATGACTTGTTTATCCAAATACAATATGCTACATTGTTGACGGTTTGTATAGAGATTTTTGACGCGATGAATGAATTATCGAAACGACTAGACCTAATTAAGCCTTCTGCAACATTAACGATTAATGCAAAAGCGACTCAGTTAACAGCGCAAGGGCACAAAATTATTAATTTCAGTGTCGGAGAGCCTAACATCGATACGCCGCCAAACGTTAAAGCAGCCGCTATTGAAGCGATCCACAGTGGCATCACCAAATACACACCATCCAAAGGGACCAGTGAGCTTAGAAATGCCATTAGTAATAAACTGCTTGAAGAAAACAATTTAAACTACTCACCTGAGGATCACATCATCGTTACTTCAGGAGCCAAACAAGCCATTTATGTCGCTCTTCAGGCTATGCTAAATGTGGGTGATGAGGTCATCATCCCAGTACCATATTGGACTTCATATCCTGAGCTAGTCAAAATTAACGACGGAACACCTGTTTTGTGCCAAACTCAAAAAGAAGATGGCTACAAAATGAAACCTGATGACTTACAGGCACTGATCACACCCAATACGCGGTGTGTTATTTTGAATAGCCCCAACAATCCTACTGGAATGGTCTACTCTGCCGCAGAGTTAGAGAAGTTATCTGAAATTATATTAGCACACCCGAGGTTATACATTATCTCTGACGATATCTACGAACACATCATCTGGTCTGAAGAACCATTTTCTAATATCGTCAATGTCTGCCCAGAACTAAAAGAGAGAACCATTGTGATCAATGGCCTATCAAAGGGTTACTCGATGACAGGATGGCGTGTCGGCTATGCTGCAGCTTGTTCAGAAATCATTAAAGCCATGCAAAAATTAATCTCTCAATCGACCACATGTGTCAACTCGATTGCTCAAGTTGCTGCAACGGAAGCCTTATCTGGTGACACGTCATTCATGCTCGATATGAACCGGCGTTACCGAGAAAGAAGTGAGCTTGTCTACGAGGAAATGTCGTCCATTTCGGGGGTTGACATCGTTCCTAGTGAAGGAACATTCTATACATTCCCATGTGTGCAAACCATCATCGACAATCTGTCTATTGAAAGCGATATCGCCCTGTGCGAGTTACTGCTTGAACACGCTGGTGTTGCCACAGTACCCGGATCTGCATTTGGTCAGCCTGGACACATCAGGCTCTCTTTCGCCAATAGCAAATCAACTTTAAGAGAGGGGATTGAGAAAATCAAGCAAGTATTTGAAAACAGTGCTTGAAATTAGTACTTAAAAAAGCTAAGATATATTAAATTCCCCGGTAGCTCAGTTGGTAGAGCACGTGACTGTTAATCACTTGGTCGGCGGTTCGAGTCCGTCCCGGGGAGCATTCAATATGAACTTAGCGATTCCCTATTTGTCAGAGTCTTTTTTAGCAGCTTCTGACTTCTTCTCAGTTTTTTTGGGTTCCTTTTTGCCGCCCTCATCCTTCTTGGAAGCGAGTGTTTCGCCAACCTGAGCAAGAAGATCATCCAACCCTTCTTTGAACTTTGAAGCATACTCTTTCAACGCATTAATATCTAAATTAGCCATTGTGTTTCCTCCATTTTCACATCAACACTAATTTAGTTATAGCACACTTTTAAAAAAAAAACTATTTAGGCAAATAATTAATTGATTTTAATAATCATGGAGTACACCGCCAGCTTCGTCCTCTCCTTTACCCTCCTTTGGATTTTCTTTTTCCACTGAAGTCTTTTCTGTAGAAGACTTAGATCGTCTTTTTTTTATCGAGCCAAATAAAATTTCCATTATTTTTTTTATCATAATAGAGCCTCACACTAGTACTTTTATTATTATAGCACAATTTTTTGTTTTAACTTCAGCAAAACCAGCAGCCATATCCTATAATTACATTAAGTCGTTTATATAGGAGTGGTTATGCCTACTTATAAAGCACCAATTACCGAATTCAAATTTCTAATGCAATGTTTTGGATACGATGACAGCACATACGATAGTGATACTGCTTTGAGTATCATGAATACAGTCGACCAGCTGACACAGCAAGTTATCTTTCCAACGAACCAAATTGGCGATGACAATCACCCAAGCTATGACAGTCAGAATAAAACCGTCACACTGCCTAAAGAAATTTCCCAGGCTTACAATACATTAATTAACCAGGGAATCGTTAGCCTCGGGCACCCTAGCGAATATGGCGGTGGCAATGCACCACAAGCCTTACTTGGATTTGTTGCAGAAATCCTACTATCAGGCAATAGCTCATTATCCATGTGTCACGGGCTAACCTCAAGTGCCATTTTATGTCTACATCACTGTGCTAGTGAACCAATCAAGTCTCTATACTTAAACCATCTTGTTTCGGGAAAATACAGTGGCACAATGTGCTTAACAGAACCGCAGTGCGGTACAGATCTTGGCCTCATCAAAACCAAAGCATCACCACACCAGGAACATTACCTAATTCATGGCCAGAAAATATGGATTACGTTTGGTGAGCATAATCTGACCGAGAACATCATTCACTTAGTGCTTGCTAGATTACCAGACGCACCAGATGGAATCAAAGGCATCAGTTTATTTTTAGTTCCCAAATTTCTTGATGATGGCACAAGAAATGCAATTTATTGCAGTGGTTTAGAAAAAAAAATGGGCATTCACAGCTCACCAACGTGCAGCATGAGCTTAGACGGAGCTCATGGCTGGCTGATTGGAGAGCCAAACAAAGGGTTGCGGGCGATGTTTGTCATGATGAATGATGCCAGAATATACGTCGGCATACAGAGTTTAGCTTTAGCAGAAGTTTCTTACCAAACGGCCATTGAGTTTGCCAAGCAAAGACGACAATCTAGATCGACTAATATTAAGCGGCAAGAACTGAATGAACCTGCAGACAATATTCTTGTTCACCCAGACGTTAGACGCCAACTATTATCGTGCAAATCGACCAATGAGTCGATGCGTGCACTGGTTTTTATGACACAGAAAATGATTGATAATCATGAACATGAACGCGTGTCGTTCTTAACACCGATCATAAAGTCATACATCACCGAACGCAGCAATCGGAATATTTCATCGGCATTACAATCCATGGGAGGGTCGGGTTACGTTAAAGACTGGTTAATTGAGCAATATTATCGAGATGCCAGAATAACGATGATTTATGAAGGCACCAATACCATTCAAGCACTGGACTTAGTTGGAAGAAAGTTACCCAAAGATGGCGGCAAGACCTATCGCGACATTATTGGCATGCTAAGAGAAGAATCAGAAACACTACCCGAACAATACAAACGCTGTCTAATTGAATCGGTTGACAAACTGGATCAAGCCACTCAGTGGTTAATGTCGAATGCGCTTCAAGATGCCGAGCAAGGTGTCGCTGTTGCCAGTCCATATCTAAATGCTTTTGCGCTCACACTACTGTGCTATTGCTGGGGCAAGATGGTTAAAACTGCTGGTGAAGGTAGCACTAAAGACAAAACTGGCTTGTATTTTATTGAGCATGAATTAATTGAGATAGATGTTCACCTAGCGACAATTAAGAAAGGCAAGACTTATATCATGTCTCATGGCAGAAATGAATGGTAGTAAACTATTTTTGGGTGTGATTGAAACCCTTGTTTTTCTGAACCGTCTCACGGCTGTGTAGGTATTGCTCAACACTCGCATAAGATCGATGACCATCTGGATACGCTCTAAATGTCGTGTGTGGTAAGGATGGCATATATTTCTCATTAATCACGATTCCAGTGATACGCTGTGCATCAAACGATTGCATACGGCCAAGCAAACTCCTTTGTCTAAATGAACGACCAATCTGCCCAACTGGGTGTTTGAGCAAGTAACTCACAAATATAGAACCACCCACAGCTAGCCGATTAATAAAGGCCTGACCTGTCAATTCGATCTCGCCAATTAACAGGTTCAACTCAACTTTTTTCCCCTGTTTCTTTTCCTTTACATAGTGATTGACGGCTTTATCCATATCAACCAAGACCCCCTCATCAACTTTATGAATAATGGCATCCTTACTGTTGATATCGATGGATTTATCTTGTATACCTTGCTTAAGCCAAATCAGAAAATCTTCAGCTAGGTCAAGTGTGTCTAGCTCAATTTCCTGAATCGGATTGATTCTAAGGGTGTCGGCAATTTCCATTTCTTTCGAGATATCAAAGCCGACGTTCAGCACATCGAATGCGTCAGGCAGGCTTATAATTGCCAGCCGCCAATAATCAAACACTTCTCTATTTTGCGCAATCCAATTGATTCCCAACTCTGACATGATATCCATCGCAAGCCAGCGTGTCATGTCATCACACATGTCCTCTGGCTGAGAATTAATAAATCTCACTCGATAGAACTCACCAAAATCATAAGGCGTGCCATTTTTTAATGGAAACCACTCTTTTTGGTAAGTGCCATCGTCTGTGGTCAGGTGAATCACTTTATTTCGAAACACATAACCAATATTATGGAGTAACGCACTTGAATAAACTGCAAAGGCCAGCACTTCCCACTTCTCTGTGATCGTCGGATCATCAGAATAACGTTGCCGCAACTGCTGCAACGCACTACCTGCTCTCTTCAATGATGCTGCTAAGACTCGGTCCTCTGACGCAAAACGATCTTCCTTGAGACATTGGACAACTTCTGCAAACTTTCTGATAAGCACCATATAGAACTCATCGAAGTATACCTGATCAATGCCACTACACTCACTTAATATTTTGAAATATTCGGAATCAACCTGCTCGAGCAAACCGGCACCAGAGACCAAACGTGTTAACAACTGCTCTTCAGTTTTTCTATCTTCCATTTAGAATCATCTCCAATCGTGTATCATTCCCAACAAGCCAATGGTCTCCAGTAGAACCTTCTGGATAGAAACCGTCATGGTAATCAATACCATACAGATACAGTCCATGAGGCTTGGCTAATTTCTTGTGGATGGCAGGTGTCATTTGTGGCGCTGCCAGTGCTTCAGCCATCAGCTCGACTGGCTGCTTATTCATACCAATCTCTAGCAGCATGTGCACCAAGTACCTGACCATGTGATATAGAAAAGAATTAGCTTTGATAAATAATAAAACATAACGCTCATGCTCCACCACAACCATTCGACTAACAGTCTTGACTGGAGATTTTGCTTGACATCCAATCGCTCTAAAAAAAGAAAAATCGTGTTTTCCGATACAATACTGTGCCGCTTGATTCATTGTTTCCACATTCAGTTTCTGAGGATGCCATAAGACCAAATCTTTAGTGTGTGTCGGTGAAATGGTTCGGGTATCGATAAGGTATAAGTAAGACCTTGCGCTAGCAGAAAAGCGAGCATGAAAATCTGACGGCACTACTTTAGCCCATAGCAGCCGAATCTTAGTTTCCTTTAGGTAAGTGTTGGTACCCCGAACCCAATCCGTTTCACTTCGTTGTGCTTGTGTATCGAAATGAATAACTTGGCAGACGGCATGAACGCCTTTATCAGTCCGACCAGCACAGAATATGGTGATTGCTTGATTGGCTACTTTAGACAACGCTGTTTCGATGACATGCTGCAATGACAGGCCATTTGGCTGAACTTGCCAGCCAATGTATCCAACACCATCGTATGCAATACCGCAGGAGACTCTATTCATTTTCCCTTAATTTCAGACAGTAATTTCTTTGCGTGTTCTGTTAGCTGAGTGTCATTCTGAGCGATTACTTTGACAAGAAGCTGTTTAGCTTGGATGTAGTTGTCCATTTTAATATAAGCTGTTGCCAAATCGAGCATGGACTCACCAGCTTCCACTTGATGTCTAAAAAACTCATCATCTTTCTCAATCGTCAGAAGCGACTGTTTTCCTGTCGGTGTGCTTTTGGATCCACGATTTGCGGTTGATTTTGCGTACAGTAGGGACAAAATAGCAATCACCACTACTGGAATATTCAGTGGGTTCAATACGTCGAAATCGTAAAGAGTGGTTACACTATCGGCATACCCTTGCTCAGCAGAAACCGTCAATTGAATGTCATCTGGCTGAGTGGTGTCATAATAGACAAAATCATTCATCGCAACCTCAGTGGCCTCTGTTAGCAACATGGTCATGCCAGGGTTTTCTTTGGCAGCGCTCGTGATTTGAATGTCTACCGCGCCCTGATCATCGAGTAATGATTCAGAATCTAGAGCTGGCGAATTGTCATAGTCTAGCGCGATCAATTCAATCACAGGCTCGGTCTCTTGAGTATCTAGAGAGACATCTGCAGAGTTTGCATGAGCCTCTGACATCATTACATCAGAGCCAGTGACTTGGCTATTGACAATAGAGATCTCCATATCAGTGGACTCGATTGAATCCAGTATTTGAGAGTCTATGTCGGTAGCAGTTTCCTGCGCTATAGACTGCCCCTCCAATGCCGCTGTGTCAGGCACAATTGCCGGGCTATTGGCAACCGATAGGCGCTCTAAATCTAAACCATCACTGATTATATGATCATCATCATATTCGTATTGTTGCATCGCTCTTTTCAATGAGACCCCCCATAATTCCTGATCAACAAATACCGTTTGATTGAGGCTGGTAGTCTCCGTTTCAATCAAGCGGTCTAGAAAGACAGAAGAGAATTTTCTGTCCATATCGCGTATTTTCCACAACGCATTCTGTCTCGACAGTTCTCGGATGGCTTCAACCTTACTGTGGCTGAATAGAATACTGTCAGTAGGTAACTCTAACTGTGAGCCACTTAGCAAGCCATTCATGTTCCCATCAATGAAAGCAGCTGGGTTGGTGTCAAGGATTGCCAACATAATCTGCTGAATACTAGCATTGGGGTTAACAATGGCCTCCCTATGAATTTTTTGAGCCACTCCCCACAAGCTATCATGATCACTAACTACTGGTATCATGCTAGCAAATGAATTAGCAAAAAAGACCAGGGTTAGAATGATTCGCCAAACAACCAAAACACGCCTCCCATCGTTTATACAGTATGTATGATGATGGCCCGAGTGTCAAGCTGACTGAAACGTTTTGTATCAAGGCTTGGGAGGGCCAATAGTCCATGGGCCATTTTGTGGCGGCTTATTCTTGTTTTCAGGGCCATTTCTGGGTGGATTTGTTGGGTCTGGTGGTTCAAAATCAGGGCTATCAACCGCACTTTTTGACTGCTGACGCGACCGTTGTTTTGCCAAGTCAAACTCAACCAACTTGCTTTTTCTCTGTCTATCTTGAGCGGCATCCACAATTTCCCGGGCTGTTTTTCCTTGCTCTAATAGTTGGCGTATATCTTCCATGTTAAGATCACCACACATTTGAACAAGAATTGTTAGATAGCTGTGGCTAATGTCATGGTCATGACCAGCCATCTCATTTGTGCCAATACCGCTATCATCATCGCCATCATCCTTGTCGTTGGACCTGGACAGCTTCCGAATCCACTTGATATATTTATTGTCATCTTTTGTCATATTACTTCCTAGACTATGCTTATCTTATATTATACCACATCTAAATTTATTTAGCAGCCTGGAGAACGTCTCTCTCGACCAATAAGTTGGCAATCTGCACAGCATTCAGTGCTGCACCTTTTCTTAAATTGTCACAAACTGACCAAAAGTTAATGGAATTCATGGTGTGATGATCATGGCGT
>DLBP01000019.1 GCA_002480165.1 Proteobacteria bacterium UBA7821
TATGGCGATGAGTAGAAAGATAGAGCCAATAAAAGTGTATAAAAAAAACTTTGTAGCAGCATAAGATCGGTTTGTAGAACCCCATATTCCAATACACAAATACATCGGAATTAACATCGCCTCAAAAAAGACAAAGAACAGCAGTGCATCTTGTGAGCAGAACAAACCGTTCATCAACCCCTGTAAAATCAGGAAAATGGCACAATAAGCAGATTGCTGATGGTCAACTAGGGCTTTTGATGTGACCAGAACGGCCAAGGTTATCACAGAACTTAAACTAATCAGCATGAGTGCCAGACCATCACAAGCAAGGTGATAGTCGCTGTTTAACATAGGTAGCCAACGAATGACCTCGACAAACTGTAAGTCTGGTATGAGTGGATCAAATACGACGATGAGATAGCTGTTTGCAACAAGTGTGATCATTGCAGATAACATGGCCAGTCGATCATTCGATTGATGCGTGGCTGACCGGCGGCTTAAGAGCAGGATAGCAAAGGCGATGGGCTGCCAAATCAACAAGCTTAGAACGGGGATACTTATCATCTGAAACACCTATTAAAACAGTAACACTCTAATTAAAAACATAACCAGTATTGCCGATGAGACTAGGTAAATCGTATACCTTAGATAGTCAAATAATTGACCACTCAATTGACTACTGGTTGATTTGGACTGTTCACGTAATAATCTACTGATGCTTTCAACGGCAATTCGGTCGATTAATAATTGATCAAGCAAGCGACTAGCGCATCTAGCCAGGCATAGTACGGTCGCAGTGAGTGACTGATAGAGCCTATCAAAACCAAATTTGTTAACTAAAACCATATGGATCATGGCTATTAGACGACTATTAGTTGGTATGAAGCGACTGCCTTGGTGATATCTGATAACGGTCAGACTCGCGGTAATGATGACCAGCCACAAAATAGGCCCTTCAAACGCATGGAGCAGAACCTGGGATGGCTCACGAAAGTCAGCTAGGAATTGTTGTCTCGCTTGTAGATGAGATGGGGTGAGAAAGATAACCGCATTCAATTGACCCAAGAAGTCCATGCGATTTAGCCAGTAGCCCAATGCAACGCTCGGCACGGCTAGAATAATGAGTGGTAGGGTGACCATTAAACCCGGCTCTTTGATAGTGTGTGTGTGACTAGAATTATGACCATGAAAGACAAGCGCTAGCAGTCTAAAGCTATACAGTGCAGTGACAACGGCCGATGTCGATAGTAGCCATGATGCACTCGATGCCAGTGGTGCATGTGAGTGTGCAACAGCCATTAAAATTAAGTCTTTGGAAAAAAAGCCAGACAGTGGTGGTAGCGCCACCAATGACAAACTTCCGATTAAAAAACAAACATAGGTGATTGGTAATCGAGTCGCTAGCCCACCCATTTTTTCGATGTTTTGCTCATGGTGTAATGCGATAATCACAGAGCCACAGCCCAGAAATAACAGTGCCTTGAATGCAGCGTGAGTGGTTAAGTGAAAGATTGCAAGATCGTATGCGGACACACCGGTTGCCGCTGCCATGTAGCCGAGTTGTGACAGTGTTGAATATGCGACAACGCGCTTAATATCAGTCTGGACTACAGCGACTAAACCAAGTGATAGCGCACCAACACTGCCTAAGATTAATATGATGGATTGGACATGGGGGGCTGATTCAAATAAAATAGACAGCCTTGCGATCATATAAATACCCGCTGTGACCATAGTCGCAGCGTGAATGAGCGCAGAGATCGGCGTCGGACCTTCCATTGAATCGGGTAACCAGACATGCAATGGTATTTGTGCAGATTTTGCCATAGCCCCCATAAACATACAAAAGGCCACTAGTTCAATCCCAGGTATTTGCTGGCCAAATAGTATCCAGCTTGAGTGTTGTTCAATCAATGGTAGAGCTTGGTTAATACTGTTGAAGTTTAGATCTCCGGAATGACTCACAATGATAGCCGTACCACAGATTAGACCAAAATCGCCTAGCCGATTGACCAGAAACGCTTTTAGGCTAGCATTAGCAGCCGAATCCTTTTGATGCCAGAAACCAATCAGTAAATAAGAGACAACGCCAACGCCTTCCCAGCCAAAAAACAGTTGCAGAAAGTTATCAGCACAAACGAGTGTTAGCATCATGAATGTAAATAGTGATACCAGTGAGAAAAATCTCTGGTAGCCAAGGTCGTCTTTCATATAACCCACGCTATAAATGTGGACTAATAATGAGACAAAGCTCACCACACATAGCATCGTTGCAGTTAGAACATCGACGTAGACTCGAATTGGCACGTTATCTAGCCAGTAAAATACAGTGGCCTCCATGTGTGTTTGGTCCATGTTGAGTAACATGGCTGTTAGTGTGAAGGCAATCACACAAGTCAGGCCCATTAGACTAATACAGATCCGGTGTGTTGTTGTGTGTGTGACAATCGGTTGCATGACCATCGCTTGGACACTAGATAGCAGTGGTAGGATGAGTAGTAACTTGAGTAGTAGAGTGCTCATATTGATTAGCCTTTTAACTGATTTAGGGTATCACTACTGATGTACTTAGGATTATCACTGTACAGTGCGATCAGTAAGCCAAGGCCAATCGCTGACTCGGCAGCAGCGACAGTTAGATTAAAGAATACGAAAGCTTGACCATGGATGTTCTGGTGCAGCTGAGAGAATGCGATAAAGTTGGTGTTAATCGACAGGAGCATGAGTTCGATACACATAAAAAGCGAGATAAAATTACCACGGTTGTGGATCAACCCAATCAAACTCAGAGCGAATATAAGCATTGAAATGACGACTAGGTTTTGAATATCAATCATCGTTCTCCCTCAAATCTATTAATTGAATGCGCTGCTCATTTGAAGCATCAATCTGCTCGCTGATTGTCTGCCGCTTACCACGGCTGCTGGGCTGTATATTGATGTGGCAAAGGCTCACACCTCCGATTGCAGCAATCAATAGTAATAGCCCACAGATGTGAAATTCAACGGATAGGTTGGTATATAAAACCGCCCCCAATTGTTGGACATTGTTTTCCATGGTTAGCACCAAATCAGGTGATGGTTTAAATACAAGATAGAATGTCTCATTGGCTGCGTAAATTAGTAAGGCAGCTGGAATAATCACGAATAAAAGCCCCCACGGAACGGCCTGATTGGTTGGGAATGTATTGAGATTGATCATCATGACAACAAACAGAAATAACGTCATGACTGCACCAACGTAGACAAAGATCAGAAGGAGCCCTAAAAATTCAGCCTGTGTGAAAATCCACAGTATTGCTGCTAGAATAAAGGAGAAAATTAACGACATGACAGCAGTGACAGGCTTTCTAGAAAAAACAACGGTCAATGATGAGTATATAAGCGCGATTGCAAAACTATAAAATAAAAAGCTAGCTGGTCCCAGATTCTCAAACATAGGGTTCATTGTCCTGTCGGTTTTGGGCAATTTTCGACTCGTATGCGCGACCAATATTCAGTAGCATTTCCTTATCCATGATATTATCACCTCGTCCTTTGATGGTGTAGTTTTGTAAGTCCGTCAGTACGATGGAGTCAACTGGACAGGCTTCTTGGCACAGACCGCAGTGTATGCATAAAAACGTATCGATATCAAAACGCGTTGTTCTGCGTGTGCCGTCTGATCTCATTTGTGACTCGATGGTAATCGCCAGAGCTGGACAAGTGACTTCACACAAGCGACAAGCAATACAACGTTCCTCACCAGTATCTGGGTACTCTCTTAGTGCTAAGGCGCCACGATTTCTTGGGGACTTGGGGATGGTTCCTTGCTCTGGGTATTGCAGTGTAACAGCTGGTTTGATGAAATTTCGCCCAGTCACAGCGAGGCCCTTGAGGAAATCAAAGAGCAACAGGTTTATGATCGATCTGATGATTTTCATAGCCATCCCCCAAGTTGTAAATACAGAGAGATGATAAGAACCCAGGCCAGCGCAACCGGTATGAGTACTTTCCAACCAAGCGACATGAGTTGATCATAACGGTATCTTGGGAATGTTGAACGAAACCACAAAAACAGAAATAGAAATAGGCATGTTTTGATAACAAACCAGAACAAACCGGGTACCCAAGATGTCCATGTTTCTAGGAATACGATGCCTTGGAATGGGGAAAGCCAGCCGCCTAAAAATGCGGTTGTTGCCAGTGCCGACACCAAGGTCATATTGGCATACTCAGCTAAAAAAAACAGTGCAAACGTGATCCCTGAGTATTCAACTTGGTAACCAGCAACAATTTCTGACTCCCCTTCTGCCATGTCAAATGGTAAGCGATTGGTCTCAGCAACAGCGGATATCCAATAGACGATTAGGGCAGGAAATAAAGGCCATATATACCAGTTAAGTACACTGCCTGATTGCGCTAAGACGATGGTTGATAGGTTCATTGATCCACTCAGTAGTAAGACACTGACTAAAGCAAAACCCATTGCGATTTCATAGGAAATAACCTGGGCAGCACATCGCATTGAGCCCATGATGGCATAGATCGAATTAGACGACCAACCAGACAATAAAAAGCCATATGCCCCGAGTGAGCTCATGGCCATCACATACAAGAGCCCGGCATTGATATCAGCTAATACCAGACCTTGATCAAATGGGATAACAGCCCAGGCAGCCAGTGCTGGCGCAATGGCCATCACTGGCGCAAGCAAAAAAAAGAAATGGTGAGAGCGTTTGGGTGAAATGATTTCTTTAAAGAGTAATTTGATGGCATCAGCGATGGGTTGGAGGCAGCCATTGTAACCCACTCGATTAGGACCAACACGACCATGCATGTAGGCAATGACTTTTCGTTCAATCGTGGTGAGATAGGCCACGAATACAATCAGTGGAATAATGATGAGTAATATTTTAAACAAGATCCAAAGTAATAGAGTCACTTCTGTCATGTTTGGTCACCCTCAACCGATGATAGTGTGATGTGCCCAATCGCCGGGAGTGGTAACACGCTATCACATCCCTGGTGGATCGCACTACAGCCAATGGGTATGCTGAGATTGAATTCACAGGGTAATTGAATTGTTTTGTACTGGGATTTGATAGTAACCACTTGCTTATTGCGTATCGCGTACTGCTTTGCTGTATCGGGGTGAATTAAGAGCTTAGATTGGTTTAGCGTCTGTTGCAGTGCAGAAGCTCGTCTAACTAGCGCGTCTGATTTAAAAGGCGACCAATAGTTGTGGTTCATGAGTTTGTGGTTAAGGGGTTTAACAGACTCTGGCTCTTTGGTGGGTATGCGAGTGAATGATGGGGACATGGTGTTGAATTGATTGTTAATTGTCTGTGACAGTGTGGTAATGTCACTGACAATCGGGTGGTTATTGGACAACAGGTGACACAGTTTTTGAAGGACTACCCAGCCAGGGCGAGAATTATAACGGTGTGGCATGGCTTGAGAGAAACTCTGCCACTGGCCGCAAATATTAATGAAAGTACCAGCGTTCTCAACGTGGCTCGACAGTGGTAGTATGATATCGGCATGCTGTTCGAGAGACGGGCTACGATAACTATGGAAAGCGATGACACAATTGGCATGTTCAAGCGCTGACCTAGCTAGATGACCATCGAAGCAGTCTAAATCTGGCTCAACTTGGTATAGAATATAGTTTGCTGAACGCTGTTGCCAGGCATGTGTGATGTGTTGCCCAACGGTTTCAGGCGTTTGGCCAAATGGCTTTCGATGAGGAAGCATGCCAGTAATCCATGCTCCGGCAGTATTGGGCCCATCTGTGATTAGGATTAACTTTGAACCAGTTTTTTTAGCCAAACGCTTGGCAATTCGTCTAATCTGGCTAGATTGAGGATGCGATTGTGCGGATAATCCAAGCACGATCAAACTCTGATTAGACGCAGTCAGATCATCGATGATGGCTTGTCCAGATTTGCTAGATGAGTCAGGTAAGTTTGGAGCAACTTCATCTGATGCCAGCATGAGCCATCCAGACAAGGTGTGTGCGAATTGTTGTGGGCTGACAATGCACCGATGACCTTGAGGATAGTTGGACTCAAAATCTAGCATGTTTAACTCATGAACTCGTGACTGATGTTGTTGGGTTGCCTGTCTTATTCGGTGGTTAAACAATGGTGCTTCAGCCCGAGTATTGCCACCGATCATTAAAATGGATTCCATCGTCTCAACCGCTTCGAGAGATAAATCCAGGCTGCCAGGATAGAGTGGCATCTCAGCTTGATCACTGAAGTCGCATTCTTTTAAACGGTGGTCGAAGTTGACGCATTGATAGTGATCTAGCCATTGTCTGAACAGATACATTTCTTCTAGCGTTGCCGTTGGGTTAATAATGCCATATAGGTTGTCTGGTGACACATGCTCGAGCTTAGCTTGTACAGCATACAGTGCGTTTTGCCAAGTTACTTCTTCCCATTTGCCAGATTTTTTCATCATGGGTTGTTTGAGTCTCTGATGGTGCTCAAGTCCCTGGTAGCTGAATCGATCTCGATTGCTAATCCAGTTTTGGTTGATTGTTTCGTTGGCACGGGGAACGACACGAGTAACGCGGTTTTTTTCTGACGACTTTTTGTCAACAATGTGATAATAAAGGTGACTTCCAACACAGTCGTGTGGCGAAATGCTATGGTGCTGCGTGTATTCCCATGAGCGTCCGTGATATCGATGGGGCTTTGATGTGAGAGCGCCGACAGGGCAGAGGTCAATGACATTGCCAGACAGTTCTGATTCCATTGAATGCTTGAGATAGGTACTAATGCGAGTGTTTTCGCCTCGGCCAGTCATTCCAAGCTCTGGCATCCCGGCAACTTCATCACCAAATCTCACACATCGAGAGCAGTGAATGCATCGCGTCATGTCTGTTGCGATGAGTGGGCCAAGGTTTTCATCGGCCACAGTTCGTTTCGCCTGTTGATAATCGGTCTCACCAAAACCATAGCCCATTGAGACATCTTGCAATTCACATTCACCACCTTGATCACAGATTGGGCAGTCTAGTGGGTGGTTGATGAGTAAGAATTCCATGATGGCTCGTTGTGCCTCGATGGCCAGCTCTGATTTAGTTCTAACAACCATACCATCTGATACAATTGTTTTGCAGGCTGGTAGTGGTTTGTTGGACTGTTCAACATCAACCAGGCACATTCGGCAGCTTGCAACGACCGATAGCTTTGGGTGGTAACAGAATCTCGGGATTGATATCCCATGTCGATCAGCGGCAGCAATGACGCTTTCACCAGGCTGACACTGAACCGATTGGCCATTGATTTCAATTTGAATGGTTGGGTTATCGGTCATGATTTTTTCCTACCTTTAACCATTGAGTGTCCGTGCTCAGCGAAGTAGATGAATTCATCTGAAAAGTGTTGTAGAAAACTGGTCACAGGCCAAGCAACAGCCTCCCCAAATGCACAGATAGTCTTCCCTTCTATATTGCCAGCTATGCGACATAGAGACTCAACGGCTGCAACGGAGCTTTTGCCATTAAGCAGTTCAATGAGTGTGCGATAGATCCAAGGCGTTCCTTCTCGGCATGGTGTGCATTGGCCACATGATTCGTGCTTATAGAAGTTCATTAAACAGGTAAGTATTTCTACCATACAGCAAGTCTCATCCAGTACAATCACAGCGCCAGTGCCGATTGCCGATCCGGCCGCTTTAAGGCTGGCATAATCCATGTGAATATTGAGCATGACCTCAGCTGGTAGTATCTTCATCGAGCTCCCACCAGGTATCACTGCTTTGAGACGATTGCCATCTCTAATACCACCGACTTTATCGAGTAGTTCTGTGAATGGTATACCGAGAGGTAGCTCCATGATTTTAGGTCGCATCACGTGCCCGCTAACGCAGAATATCTTGGTACCACCACTGTTTTCGCTATGGTAGTTTTTATACCAGGATGGTCCCTGTTGTATAATAACCGGTAAACTGGCAAGTGTTTCTGTATTGTTGATGGTAGTAGGACAGCCATACAGGCCACTCATGGCCGGAAATGGTGGTTTGGCTCTGGGATAGGCTCGTTTACCTTCGAGAGATTCAAGCATGGCTGTCTCTTCGCCAACAATATAGGAGCCAGCACCACTCACATTATAGATGTCAATAGTCAGTCCACTATTGAAAATATTCTGGCCAACGTAACCTTGTTCACGCGCTTCTTCAAGTGCTTTCTCCATGCGTTGATAGGGTACGTCAAATTCCCCTCGAAGGTAATTGTAAACAACACTGGCACCGATGGCATAAGCCGCAATTAATAACCCTTCGATTAGCTGGTGTGGATTTTCAGATAAAATGAACCGATCTTTACTGGTGCCGGGCTCGCCCTCATCGGAATTACAGACTAGATATTTAATGGTATCGGCAGATTTGGGCATGAATGACATTTTCAGCCCACTCGGAAATGCAGCGCCACCTCGCCCAACAAGACCGGATGCTTTGATTGCCTCAATGATTGTATCTGCAGGAGTCTGATTAGTAATGATGTCTTTAATGACCTCATAGCCACCGATAGCCTGGTATGTGCTGAGGTGATGACTGTTGGGATAAGCCAGTGTTCTATAGCAAACAGGACCTGGTTCAATCATTTGGCACCTCGTTTGTTGTGAGCCCGTGAAGGATTTGATCCAGTTTGGTGGCAGTCACTTCTTCATGATAGACCGCATCATTGACTAGGATAGCAGGGGCTCCTGCACAGGCAGCAATACACTCTGTTTCCTCAAGTGTGAAGCGGCCACATGGTGTCGTCTCTCCCAGTTTTATCCCTAATTTTTTCTCACACAGATGGATTAAATCTTGACTCGCGCATAGATAGCATGAAATGCTGTTGCAGACTTTGATAACATGTTTGCCTGGTTTCTTACGCCGATACAGACTATAGAATTCAACAACCTCATAGGCATAGATCCTGGGTAGTGATAGGTGATCAGCTACAGCATCAATAGCCTGTTCACTTAACCAGCCATACTCATCTTGAACAACGCGCAGGGCCATTAGTAATGCAGAACGTTTTTGATCGACTGGGAATTTACTCGAACAGTGATCAATTTTGTTAATCATGGCGGCTGTGAGTATGGGATTGCTCATCGGTCAATCTCTCCGAATACAATATCAAGCGATGATAATATCGCGACAACATCAGCGAGCATGTGACCTTGGCAGAGTTCTTCTAAACACGATAGGTGTGTGAAGCCAGCAGGTCGAACCTTTAGGCGATAGGGTTTATTGCTACCATCTGACACTAAGTAAATGCCAAGCTCACCTTTGGGGTGTTCAACCGCTGCGTAAGTTTCTCCAGCAGGTAGTGTGATGCCTTCTGTGTAGAGTTTGAAATGGTGAATCATTGCTTCCATATTATTTTTTAAATCATAACGTGATGGTGGAGAGATTTTAGGGTCTTCCACCTTAATGGGTCCTGGGTTTAGACGAAGCCACTGGATGCATTGTTGAATGATTTTATTGGATTCACGCATTTCTGCCATTCTTACCAAATAGCGATCATAACAATCGCCATGTTTGCCAACAGGGATTTTAAAATCGAGTTCATTGTAGCATTCGTACGGTTGTTTTCGTCTTAAGTCCCAAGCAACACCGGAGCCCCTCAGCATGGGTCCTGTCATGCCGACACGAATGGCACGATCAGCAGAAATCACACCAATATCAACCGTCCTTTGTTTAAACACGCGGTTATCGGTCAGAAGGTTTTCGTACTCATCCACTTTACTGGGAAACTGTTGGCAAAATGATTCGATGAAGTCGAGTAGGCTGCCTTGTCGATTTTCGTTGAGTGCATCGAGTTTTTGATTGGATATCCAAGGCGTTTTTTCGTAATTTCTCATGCTATCGGGTAGATCTTGAGAGACACCGCCAGGCCGATAGTAAGTGGCATGCATGCGCGATCCTGAGACGGCTTCGTAGCAGTCGATTAACGTTTCTCTTTCTCTAAAGGCATACAAAAAAACGGCCATGGCCCCCAGATCAAGTGCATGTGACCCCAGCCAGAGTAGGTGGTTCATGATGCGTGTGATTTCATCAAACATCACTCGAATGTACTGTGCTCTAATTGGTACGGTTGTATTTAATAACTTTTCAATGGCCAATACGTAGGCATGCTCATTACACATCATCGACACATAATCCATGCGGTCCATGTAACCAATATTGTGATGGTAAGGTTTAGACTCAGCGAGTTTTTCGGTGCCTCTGTGTAGCAGTCCAATGTGTGGGTCCGCACGAACAACTGTCTCGCCATCAAGTTCTAAAATCAAACGCAACACACCGTGTGCTGCTGGGTGTTGTGGGCCAAAATTAACCGTATAGTGTCTGAGTTGATGGCTCATTGTTCGGGGCTGCCTTTGCTGTGAGTGTATCGGCTATCATCGCGAATCGTTTTGCCGACAGATACTCTATTTTCGATGGTCACGGGTTGGTATACCACTCGTTTTTCACGAGCGTCGTAGCGCATCTCGGTTCTACCAATAAGCGGGAAGTCTTTACGAAATGGATAACCTTTAAAGCCATAATCTGTCAGTATCCGTCTTAAATCGGGATGTTGATGAAACACAATACCAAACATATCGTAGGTTTCGCGTTCAAGCCAATTTGCATTTGGCCACAGTGTTGTGATACTTGAGGTTTCTGGTGGGTTTTTGTTGAGGAGGGCATGAATTCTAATCCGCCAATTGTAGACCGTTGACAACAGTTGATACACGACAACAAAACGTGTGTCTGGCTCAGTTGGGTGACTGCTGGCTTTAAGTGCTGTGGTTGCGCGACTGTAGCCTGTATTGGCGTTATCTGTTTTCCACTCAGACTCACCGTAGTGGAGGTAGTCAACGGCAGTAATATCAATCAGCTGATTGAATTGACACGTCATTGATTCCTTGAGCCATTGGAGTAGAGCGAGTGTGTTGGATGCATGGATTTGGTAAGTTAGGTCAGTGGAAACCGTTAATTTGGTTGGTTTAAAAGGGCATTGCTGTGAGATGATTTGTTCCAGATCCGCATGGTGATGTGGGTAATGCTTGCTCATGATGAATGCCTATCGAAGTGGTAGTTACCCTTGATTTTTTCTTTGAGTTGTATGATTCCGTAGACCAGTGCTTCAGCAGTAGGTGGGCACCCTGGGACATAGATGTCGACTGGGATAATCCGGTCGCAGCCACGAACAACAGAATACGAGTAATGGTAGTAGCCACCCCCATTTGCACATGAGCCCATTGAGATGACGTATTTTCTTTCTGGCATTAAGTCATAGATTTGTCTAAGTGCAGGGGCCATTTTATTACACAGTGTTCCTGCAACAATCATCACATCTGACTGACGGGGGCTTGGTCGGTAGAAAACGCCAAATCGATCGGTATCAAGTCGTGGGCCCGCGGAATGCATCATCTCGACGGCACAGCATGCAAGCCCAAAGCTAACGGGCCACAGAGAGCCTGACTCGGCCCAGGCAATCAATTGATCAACGGTTGTTAATGCGTAGCCATTGTTACCGTCTTGGTTAGTCATGACCATTCAAGTGCTCCACGTTGCCATTCATAGATGAATCCAGCAATTAAGATGGCTAAAAAGCCAAGCATATTTAGGTAGCCGGTGAGGCCGATGGTATCAAGGCTAACCGCCCATGGAAATAAAAAGGACGTTTCAACGTCGAATAGTATGAATAAAATAGCCATGAGATAAAACTTAATATTGAATGGTGTTCTTGCATTTTGTGAGGGTGGAAAGCCACATTCGTATGGTGCGGACTTTTGATCATTCGGGGCGGCTGGTGCGATGAGTTTTGCGATCAGAATTGGTATGATGCCAAAAGCGATGCCAACAAAAATCATGAGTAGTATCGCGAGGTATTCGGTTAGCATAGGCTCGCAATTTGGTTGATAATGTTAATGTCAAGAGACGCTCGACCGATGAGCAGACCGTCAACCCATTGACTGTTAAGAAAATCAGTGCAATTCGTTAAATCCACGCTGCCGCCATACAGGACAGGGGTGTTTGAATGTGTTTGAGATTTGATGAGCGAGTGTATGTGCTCAACTGCATCGGTTGAGGCAGCTTGTTTGCTACCAATTGCCCACACAGGCTCGTATGCAAATATGAGCTGATCAAAATTGATCAGTGGTCTAAAACTATCGATTTGTTCGTTAATGACAGTTTCACTTTCGCCGGCACGCCTTTGTTCTTCTGTTTCACCTAGACAGATAATGGGTGTGATGTTGTGTTCTAGGGCACGTTGATACTGTTCTGATAACTGGTGTCGAGACTCGTGCCAGTGGGTTCGTCGTTCAGAGTGACCAATCAATGTGTATTGACAGCCAGCGCTCGCAGCTATGTCTGCTGACAGCTCACCGGTATAGGAGCCTGAGGTGTGCGCAGAAATACACTGTGCACCAATGGTAATGGGGTAGTTATTGAGTTGATGAAAGTAGGGTGAAGGTGGTAGGACAATCACGTTTGTGTGTTTTAAACTGCTGATGTATGAATCAACGCCGACAGTCGGCTTGTTCATTTTCCAGTTGCAAACAATTAACTTTTTTCCCATAGTTAGCCTTAATTTGCCGAAGGTCGGACTCGAACCGACACGATCATAAAGACCACTACCCCCTCAAGGTAGCGTGTCTACCAATTCCACCACTTCGGCGTTGTTTACTCAATTACATGTTGACTCCCACTATCGATTGGTAGGGATGATGTGCTAATGTCCTTGTTGATGTAACCAATCAGTAGACTCGTCATGAAAAACATGGCGGCTAGAAAGGTCGTTAGTTTAACCAACCCATTGCCGCTGGTCTGCCCTTTGCTGAGAAGGCCCTGTGAGCTTCCACTGCCAAAGGCGATCCCTAGGTTAGCTCCTTTGCCTTTTTGTAATAAAACCAGTATCATCAGACTGACACAGACTGTGACGTGAGTGATGTACAATATTGCTGTTCGCATTAGGTGAATACCTTTATATCAGTTTACTCTCACTGATCATACGATAAGTAATGATTTATGTCAACAACTGATCTGTCTGATTCAAATAGTCAAAAGTGCTTGCAATGAGGCGGATTGCTGTTTATAATAGATCGGTTTTGAGTCAACCATGTCGAGTTATTTAACCTGAGGAGTCGTATGGCATTACAACAAGCAAACGCCAAAAAGCACTACGAGATAGTAGCAATTATACACCCTGATCACAGCGATCAGATCAGTGAGATCATCGATCGATACGCATTGATCGTTTCGGACAACAATGGAGCGATTCATCGGAAAGAAGACTCCGGGAGAAGGCGACTTGCCTACCCAATACAGAAAGTATATAAAGGTCATTTTATCCTCTTTAACATCGAAGCCGACATCGAGACGCTTGCCAAACTAGAGTACCAGTTCAAGTACAGTGATCTCGTGCTCAGGTCACTCGTTGTTAAGGTCGATAAGCCTGCTGTTGGTGATTCAGCTTTATTGAAAACAAATAAAGACAGCCCAAAATCAGGGTCAGAGCGTCAGAGTATCATCGCAAACGCAAGAAAGAATGACTTGGACTACAAAGATTCGAGAGCCGTGTCGAAATTCATATTAGAATCGGGCCGCATTATTCCAAACCGCGTTTTAGGTCTGCCAGCTCGCCGTCAAAGACAAGTGTCAGTTGCTGTCAAGCGCGCTAGGTACCTGTCTCTGGTAGCATACTGTGACCGACATCAATAGTCACTGATTGCTATGGTAGATCAAGCAGAAAAAAGTTACATCGTTCGTCTTGGAGAGTTCGTACTCAAAGACTACAGATACGCTATTCTAGTGACATTGACACTGGCTTTCTTAGATTACTACATGCCAATCCTTGGCAGTGTCGTGTGTGTTGTCCTTGGTCTGGTGGTGCTCAATAAGCCTGAACGAGAATCACTATTGTTATCTGTAATCGTAACGATATTGACACTGTTTACGACTTATTACGAACTCCAAGTGTTGCCACCATCCGCAGAAGCACTCAAGTTACCCATGATTCTCATGTCAGCATATGGGCCAGTTGCAACGTGGCTGGGTTGCTCGATTTTGAGAAAATATAAATCGTTTTCGCTGGTCATCGAAGGGCTAAGTATCTTGGCCATGGTACTGTTGCTGCTTATCTATATTGTCAATATCGACATTCAGTATGAACTGGCGACGTACATCAATCCTATGCTAAGAGAATTCGCCAACGCAAATCCCACTTATGATACAACCAATCTAAAGGCTTTGTTGGCTAACAGTCTCATCGGTATTGTCATGTTACCAAAGATGTTGATGGCAGTGATTTACATTGTGTTGGCGTACAAATGGTCATCAGGTCTTGTGGGTAAGCCGAAAAAGACAAGAGCACTGCTCAAGGTTGTCAAGTTGAGCTATCTATTTTATTTGACAGTCATCGTCGCCTTCCTGTTACTCACACTGCTGAATATGATGAGTAACCATCCAGTCAATGCCGCTTTTGTATCGTGTGCTAATTTATTACCAGTTGTGACACTCACTTGCGCTTTCGGTGGGCTGTCCTTATTCTACCTCTATCTCGATACCACAAAGATGAAAAAGAAACAGAAGCTCATTGCTGAGTGTTTCTTCTACTTCTTTCTTTACATTATGCCCTATTTTCTGGTAGTGTTAGCAGTCTTGGGTATACTGGGTTCGGGGACGAGTCTGAGAAAAAAACTAACGAAATAGGAGATTTAAAATGATAGAGCTTTTGCTTTGCGAATCAATAGTTAATTTAGGTAGAGTCGGCGACAAAGTGTCTGTATCAGATGGCTACGCAAGAAACTATTTATTGCCTTATGGTAAGGCAGTGGACGTGACTCCGGAAAATCTAGTGATATTCGAAAAGAAACGCAAAGAGTACGAGAAGAAAGAGGCCGATATACTAGAACAAGCTAAAGTCCTCGCCAAAGCAGTTGAAGCGGTTGATCTCGTCTTTTCAGAGAAAGTGCTTGAGGATGATGAGTCAAGGCTTTATGGTTCAGTTGGTGGTGTTGACATTGTTCAACAATTCGTCAAACAGGGTGTTGATGTCAAGAAAAATCAGGTTAATATCGGTGTGGGCGTCATTAAAACAGTCGGTACCTTCGAGTGCTCAATCGCACTGCATTCGGAAGTAGTTGTTAAAAAAATCGTTACGGTTGAGGCTCTAGTACAAGACTAGCGCTATGAATAATCCACTTCAACCGGCTACTGCACCACATTCAATAGAAGCAGAACGCTATGTGATCGGTGGGTTGATGTTGGATGCCGATGCTTGGGAAAGAATTTCTGGTAAAGTAGTCGAGTCAGACTTTTATATCCCCAAACATCAGGTCATATTTAGTAAAATTGAATCTCTGTATCAGGCGCAGAAGCCGTTTGATACATTAATGTTAGCAGAGTTTCTAAAAAGCCACGACTTACTTGATAAAGCTGGCGGCGAGTCCTACCTGATCACTTTGGCTAGTGAAACCCCATCGACAGCACACATAGAGGCCTATGCCGATTTGATTCGTGAACGATCAATCTGTCGACAAATAGCTGATGTTTGCCAGCAAGGGGCCAAACTGGCTTACCGAATGGGCGACAACAGTTCGAATGATCTACTGAATGAGGTCGAAGCCAATATCTTTGCGATTGGTGACCAAACCAGTTCAGTAAAAGGTCCAGAGCCAGTCCAACAAGTGTTAACCAGAACGACAGCAAAAATAGATGAATTGCATGCATCTGGCGGCACGTTTACTGGCCTCGAAACAGGATTTCGTGACCTCGATAAGCTCGTTCTCGGACTAGAGCCGGGTGATCTTGTTATCGTTGCTGGACGTCCCTCGATGGGTAAAACACTGTTTGCAATGAACCTAGTTGAACAAGTTGCCATCAGTAAAAAGCAACCAGCGCTGATTTTCAGTCTTGAGATGTCTGCAGAATCTCTTGTTATGCGGATGCTCTCATCCCTAGGCCGCATCCATCAGTCAAAAGTTAGGTCTGGCCAATTAGAAGATGAGGACTGGCCGCGGCTTACTTCAGCGGTTTCTATTGTTTCTCAGGCGCCCATTTTTATTGATGACATCGCATCCTTGTCACCAACCGAGCTGAGAGCGCGTGTGCGGCGAATGACTCGCAGACACGGGAAATTAGGGATTGTTGTCGTTGATTACCTCCAGTTAATGCACATGCCTGGTTCAAGAGAATCTAGAACCATTGAAGTATCTGAAATATCTAGAACGCTCAAGTGTGTGGCTAAAGAAATGGAAGTGCCAATTGTTGTGTTGTCCCAGCTGAATAGAAGTTTAGAGCAACGGCAGGACAAACGACCAGTCATGTCTGACTTACGAGAGTCTGGTGCAATCGAGCAAGATGCAGACATCATCAGTTTTATTTATCGTGATGAAGTCTACAACGAAGATTCACCCGATAAAGGTGCTGCCGAGATTATCATAGCAAAACAGAGAAATGGGCCCATCGGTAAGGTTAAATTAACATTTCTAGGCCAGTTTTGCCGTTTTGAAAACTTCAGCTCGATTAATGATGCATCAGTTTAATGCCTCAGTACCAGGAAAAATTGTCTGGCGTGCACGTCGCGGTATTCTTGAACTAGACTGCCTGCTCGTTGCCTTTATCAATGAACATTACTCAACGTTTACTGATGCTGAAAAGCAGGCGCTTGAAAATTTGCTAGAGGTGACGGATCCAGAGTTGTATGATTGGGTTGTCTCGTGCCAAGATAGCGGTAATTATCAGCAACACACACTCATGATTGAGCGAATGAGAAGTGCTGCTAATGTTATCGATTCCTAATCGCATATACCCCAATGCTTCGCAAAAATACTCAGTCTAAGACCGACCGATTGAGCGTTTAATCAATACTGTGCTATAATAGAAGTAACACACAGTGAGTATCGACAACATGTTGCACATAATAATAGCCATAGCCTGCCTAACGGCAACCGTCACAGCATCAAGCCCAATTGATCAGATGAAACAGGTCTTTCTTAATCAAATTGAGCGTGCTACAGTTGTGGACCTATTGCTAGAGCATTTATCGATACAATTCGTCAACGAACAGTCTGACATTGGTCTGACAGAGTATCAATATTGCTCTGAAATCCCCGGTGATTCTATCTGCTCAGGTAAATCACAAGCCGTGAATGACGCTGAAAAACAAGTCATTATCCGTACCATTCAGGCAGGGTTTGTTCAAGAAGATAGCATCTTCTCTGATGAAATGGTTGCTTTATTCTCTGGTAATCTCTGTCTGGTCGTACAATTTAAAAACAATACTGAATACACTGGCATATCACCGCTGATTGCATCTAAACAAATTGTTTTTTGTGCCAAGTCTACTGGTGTTGGTCAAGAGTTAATCCATATCAGTTTATTGGGCGAGGTGAACCAAAATCCATCCCATGGTATGATTTCAGGTTGGCGATGCTTCAATAACCCAGATTTTGAACGCAATGATGGCTTAGCAATGGGCGATGTCGTGATTGATACTGAGGCATATGGTTTTCTTAATAATGCGAAGACCATCTGGAGCATTTGTTCACGTTCACCTGACTAGCCAATGTCTTTTTTTAAGCCAAACAAAGTGTGTCTCGCGATCTCGTAACTGGGTAGTCGAGAGCTTAGTTTCATATCAACAGGCTGATCATTGAGGATAATTCTCAACTCATATTGTTGTGTGGCTTGGTTCATATGGCGCATATTGGCAGATTCTAATAATCGAAATAAAGCCCAAGGCCCACTAGTTGTTTTGAACAGTGTCTCGTCATCGCGTTTGGTTACTTGTAGGATGACTGTGTCCGCCGTTGTTGGTGCTGGCCAGTGAACACCAATTGATGTGCGTTGACTTGGGTATAACATGATATTTTTACGCTGACTAATGAGGTTAATGTGGTCAATCGTATCAGCACTGGTTGATGCAGTGATACCAAAATCAACCCCTGGGCGGTCACCCTGTTCATAAAAAGCACCCTGGATTAGCTTCACTTTTGCGCAGTAGTTATAGATGTAATCACTAACAGTGATAGATGGTCGTGTTGAGTCATTGGCAATCCAACTGCCATCTGTAAAAGTAAAGAATGGCTCGATGTAACGCTGCATGAAAATACTCGCAATACCACTGACTGGGTTGAAGTATGCATCAAAGTCATCGATGCTCAGATCAAAGTGACTGTCAGTGTTAATTGGATACAGCTCATTGAGTTTTTCGAGATGATGCTTTTTGATAACATTAGTCCACACTGTCTCGACGTGCTGTTTGGCATGCTGTGAAAACAACTCGGTTAAGTGTTGCTTGAGTGAGGTCAAGTATGCGTTAAAACGCTCATCTTCTGCCGTTGATTTCATGAACTCGATATTCATACCAGTGGCTTGTTTTTTTGCGATTATAAAGCTTCTGTGATCTGTATTTTTATCGATTATATTCAAGACGACTCGCTGATATTCACTAAGCACTTCCCTGAATTTCTGTATAGTAGACGTTTCGTGGTGTTTCCTTAGCGTGTTTTTTACCAGCTCGTTATGATCATCGCTAAGCCAATCGGATGCATTGATGGTTTCTAGTCTATTTTCTGGTGACATGGAATCGATATTAGCGATCGTTGTCTCTAGTGCTGCTGCGATCGCCTGATAGCTACTGTCATAAGTTGAAAGCTGAATGTTGTCGTGGTTTTGTTGTGAGATGTCAATAATCGCGCTGGTGATTCTGCGTTGATCATCGCTGGATTGGGTTTCAGTATACCAGCGTTGGAGCGTCTCAAAGAGTGAGGTCTCTTTGAGCTCAAGTGACAGAAGTAACTGGACTCGTTGATCCATATCACTGTGCTGAAATTGAGCGTTAATGCTATTGATAAAGCTGGCTTCTTCTTCAGGTCTCGATGCTAAATAGTTCCCAAGCAGCTGGCTATCGGTTTGGTAACTGTGAAATAGGTGTGGTAAAACATCACTTAGCGCGAGTGTTTTCTGCGAGACAAGTAGGCGTTTTAGGTCATCAAGGTCATCGCTGTCTTGGGTTAGTAGGTGATCAACCAAGCCCTGGGCAAGTAGTGGCAATGTATCGGATGATAAGGTCTGTTCAATCTGCTCTGCGAGTGGTTTAAGCGCTTTCAATTGAATGTCTTTGGTGTCAATAAGAGACAAGAGACTGTTGTTTTTATCGCTTTGATTAATAGCACTGTGCATGATCTTTTGCTGAATTGTGTAATCTAGTCTTTTGTGTTGATAGGCCGCAAGACAATAAAAAGGGATGGCACTAATGGCAATGGTTAGCAGCCATTTCTTCTGAGATTTTGGAAGAGTCTTTGCTTGTTCAGTGAATTGATTATACAGGTAGGCAGGCCTCAGCTGATTAGCCGTTTGTATGGCAGGAAGGCTGTAGTTGACTTGCTGACTGTTGTCAATTAATTGGTCTTCAGTAAATTCTGATAAGTGAGTTAGCGTGATTTGACGCAGGCTCGAAGTACCCATGTATAACACAAGGCGCTTGAGTGGTTGCATACAGGCAAATATTTGCCCCGGGAACTCAATCAGGTTGAACCTGGATTTTTGTGTTCTAATTTGCGGTAGTCCTTTTTGGATTAAGGTGAACGTGTTGTTGGATTTAAAGTTAAATTGACGAATCAATTCAACAATTTGTTGTTCGGGAGTTCCCTGGTTGAGTGAGAAAGTTAGCTGTTCTTGTAGTAGATGTGGGTCGATATACTTATTCGCCTCGTGATAACCAATAATTTGGTCGGCATAGCTAATGACCACGTGGACAGCTGCTGGACACGTTTGAAAACTCTGTATCCAAGGTTGGATTTTATGATTGTTAGCGATGAGGTCAGGAAAGCGCGATACAATGACAATTTGGGACAGTTTTTTTCCAACGATGTCGGAGATGATTTCGTGGCAACTGGTAATGCCTGAGCTCGTTTCATCTTGACTGCTGAGTTCTAGAATGAGTACCTTGTCACTGATGTAGGCTTGCAGTATGTGGGTCCTTTTGTCCTGACTCTGATGGACTTTTGGGCTATATCGCTGCATGATTAACGCTGTTTTTCCTGACTGGTGATTACCAATGACAAGCACAACAGACTCAATATCACGTTTATATAATTGAACGATCCCTTTGACTTCTTTAGCCAGTTTCTCTTGAAAGACCTCAGCCCGTCTCTGACGGTTACGTTTCGGATGCAGGTGATGTGTGATAACGCCATAACTGAATAAGCCGATTAAGACGGCAACTCGGCTGACTTCTGCAGCCAACGGTTGCCAACCATCAATGGCAATTAACGGGCCGTAAAACCAAGTGAATGTTGCGACGAGTAGTAAGCATGAAAGCCGTATAACTTGTATGAGGGTCATCGTATCCATCCGTGTATTACCAGGTCGATCATTGCATATCGAAAATATTCTCCTACCATCCAAACCACCCCAACCAAATTAACGATGATTAAGCCAGTGACATACCACTTACCTAGGGTGGTTGTCTCTGATTTAGGTATTTCATTGGAAGCATGTCGATGTTGACTCTGAAGAATATTTATTTCATGATTCACCTGTTCATATAGAAATGATCGATGTTCATGGTGCATATCCAGTTTCATTAGGCCAAGTAAACAGCTGATCAGTTCTAGTAGTGGTTTGTATTCTGCTGGGTAACGAATGCAGTGCTCAATCATTTTTTCAAATTCATTACTTGAAATGGGTACATTCAATGCTTGGCTATTGAGTAGGTATTCATCCCATAATGTTTCATGACTGACTTTGAGCTGGCTGTTGACATAATAATAGCACATGCTGGAAGCTGCTTTTTTGACAGAATCTGATGTATTCACTTTGTCGAGTTGTTTGACGGTGTGGTGTAGTTCGGTTTGAATCTGTTTGAAATGGTCTGATACTACCTGAGTGGTCAAGTTCTGTGAAATTCGGTTAGTCAAAATGATCAGAGGATAACAGACGCTGAGGATCGCATTTGATAAAGGCAGCTTGAGACGGTGACTGTCATCTGTATCACAGTCCATGTTATTTAAAAAAACGTTTGATGTCTTAGCTACTGGCAGCATTGGTTAACCCTCATTCATTAATACTAGCACAATTTATGTTCCGATTGCCAACAAACCCATACAAATTGATTGGGCAATTGAACTTCAGTCACAAGTGATCAAATTCGTCTCTTTCTGGCTGGTAACGATAGATTGCTGCCTGCTTGATGTCAAGAAATAAAGCGTGTATTGCTAGGCTTTCTAATTGACGACGCTTTTGAATGCATGGATACAATATTAAATTATTATAAGCATTAATCAGTGTGCGTTGTGATGGATCAAGTGTCGGGTTTTTGTCTCGATTACCGTTGAGTCGCATCCAGCTTGTTAATTGTGGCAGTGTATCAGGCTCATGGCAGCTGTGAAGATATTCAGCGCCCCCACAATTGCTGTGATTTAAGACAATACACTGCTTTATAGGAAGTTTTTCGATTGCATAAGTGATTCCTGCAATAACACCACACGGCCTCTGCTCATCAAATGGTGGAATAACATTGCCAGGAGTTCTGACAATAAATAGCTCATTTAGGTCTGTTTTAATCCAGATTGCAGGATCAGATCTCGCATCTGAGCAACACAAAAGTAGTGTGTGTGGCTGGTGGGTGTCCAGTGTGACACCACGATCCTGTTGGTTGGATTTAAATTGCGCGATTAAATCGTCAATAGTCGGATTCAAATTAACTCCTCCTCGAATTGCGTTCTAAGCTCCATTGCTCTGGCGATCGTTTGGGTGTCAAGATATTCTATTTCACCGCCCATTGGGATACCATGAGCAAGGCGGCTTAATTTTAGTTGTGGGTTTTGTTTCAGTAGGTCAATTAAGTATTGAGCGGTTGCTTCTCCTTCAATAGTTGGGTTAGTCGCAATGATAATCTCGTTAATAGACGAATCTTGACAGCGCTTAAGTAGTAAATCAATGGGGAGCGTTTTGGGTGTTATGTTATCGAGTGGTGACAAGCGACCCATCAGGACAAAATAGTAACCTTTAAAAAAACGAGTTTGTTCGATGCTAATTAGGTCACTGGGGCTCTCTACGATACAGAGTGTTGATGGGTCTCTGGTTGTATTTGAACACAGTTCACAGATAGGCAGTTCTGTTAAGTTATGACAGACACGACAATGATCGATTGACTCAATACAGGTTTTGAGTGTTTCAGATAAATTTAATCCTTTATGCTTTTCTTTTTCGAGTAGGTAATACGCCATCCTTGCGGCGGTTTTCTTACCAACACCTGGCAGTACAGTGAGAGAATGAATGAGTTGGTTGATCAGTTTACTCATTAAGATCTTCGCGGACATTAGATAGCGCTAACAGTTCTTGCTTAAGCGTCAGCTCTACGGATTTGAGCGCGTGATTACAAGCTTCTACAATGGATGAACAAAGCATGTCAACAGGTTGGTCTGATTCAATATTAATCGACTCAATACGCAACTGTCCATTTGCAGTCGCTGTAACCGTGCGGTTATTTGACTGGCCTGTTGCTTTGATTTGGTCCTCTTTTGTGTGAAGCTGGTCAATTCGAGACTGCATTTTACTGGCCATATCGACAATTTGACTAAAACTGGGTTGTTTCTCACTCATTGGATAACTTGGTTAACAATTCAATTACATAATAAAACTAGTTGGCGTAAATAATCAAGAGGGTTTAGTAATTACCTATTTTTTGTGCTATAGTGTGTGACATATATAATTGATGCTGGGAGGCTTAAAATGGAACAAATCAATAAAGAAGGTGAAAATATTGATGCTGAATGGAAGAAACGACCTATTCCTGTGAGCCCTGGTCAAGAATCAACTCGTCAATATTATTTCGAATCAAGTGACCTATCCACGCCCTTTCGTGATTTGTACATGACGCTGTCGAATGATATTAATAGGCGAGATAGTCGAAATGCACAAAAGCCTGTGGTTACAGATCAATCTTGCCATGAAAAATTTATGAATTTACTCAAAGACTTAAATCCGATTACGAGTGGTGGTCCTAAGAGATACAAGATCTCTCCTGTAGATTGGAGGGCTCTCATGGGTGAGATGACGGAATCTTTGCAAGGATGTACTCCTGATAAGCTGAAAACTTGTCTGATTTCTCCGAAAGGTAAAGCTATTGGGAGTCGTCTCGATGCAATCACCTCTTCTCTCGATTCTAGTATGACCAAGGAGGATTTTGTGTCCTGGTATTTCACTATGTGTTATCAACATCTCACATATGATCACAAGTTAGAACTGTTGAATTTTTACTACACAACAGTCAAAGCACAATACTCAAATAGTCAGGGTTGGAATGTGTTCCTGGCAGGTTTAATCGATTCATCTGATATACGACCAATCGGTATTCACTGCTATAGACGGCTCGATCTCGATCAAGAATTTCTTAAACAGTGGATTACGTCTACAGATTGGAAAAGCTGTTTTAACAGTTTAGATGGCGATGCAATGAGTGAGGTATTACACAGCTGTATTGAATACCATCTACTTAGTCAGGAACAACAGGATTTTTTGCAGAGTGAACACATGAGGCTTAATAAACAGGAATATATTGGGTATGCGATTCGCAACTCTCGGTCATTACCATTCGAGGTAGGCGATACTTCTCTTGACTCTATCCCTTATGGGCAGAATGAGCCTGACAGAATCTCAAAGTATTTGCAGTATATTGGGGGCGTTAATTTGGATGGTCAGAACACTCAGTTGGCTAAAAAGCTACACAAAGTGGTAGTCGATGCTGCTAGAAGGGGTATCAACCGTGATGCGCTTTTAAATCAAATAAACACAAATAGAAACTGTTACACACTGTTTTTTAGTGCTAGCGAAGACAGGAATTATGTCTGTATTCTTGAAGACCTTGCTCATATCCTCGGGTATCAACAATCAAACTCTGCAATAGAATTGGTTCATTATCCTAAGGTGTATTTTACCAGTTTAGTACTTCGTTCGGCCATGCACACACTCGATGATCCGGCACTCGCTAGTAAAGATTTTTACCATACACTGCAGAACCAATCTACCAGCCTGTTAACTCCCGCAGACCTTATAGCGCCAATTAATCGCATGATTGCTCGTAAAGAGTGGAGTAGTCTGGCTAGGGTTGCTCATTCGCAGTTGGTTAAAATAGATGGCGGTCAGACAGGATTGATTGATGGCCTTGTAGCCTTTACGAATCAGAGTGATGATAATCAGGAAATGAATGATCTACAGAGACAGTCAGTTGATCCACTTGATGATATCAACACTGCTGTTATGTTGGTGATCACTGAAATGGATAATAGGAACATGCCAAAGTCTGAAATTGATGTGGTTTCTAATGCCCATAGACAACTTACCGATCTACACTTATCAGGTGGATCTCTAGAGCAGATTCAGCAATCATGTCTGGCGCTGTCAAATGCTGTCGAGAGTAAGTTGTTTGCTTCACAAACGGTTTATGAATGGCTGATTGACTTGCTCAGGCGCTTTCTGAATGTGGTTGTGCCAACTGTGTCGAGGCGGCTCTTTTCTGAACCGTCCTATCAGCGTCACTCAAGTAAGATTATTGATCTATCAAATGGAGTCCGAGAGGTTAGTTTTGTTGTCTGATCTATCATCTTACAATCAGATTCTCGTTTTTTCACTGGTCTTCATTTATGGTATTTTTTTCGATCTAGTCTGGATTTCAGTAGTGATGAAGCCGCTGTATCTGAATGAATTAGGTAATATGGTTGAGTTGAACTGGCTGCCTGGCTTCTTGTTTTATTGCTTATACAGCTTTGCAATCTATTATTTTGTTCTGTGTCATTTACCCAGCGGAAGTAGCTACTTCTTGCTGGTGAAGAAATCTGCTTTGTTGGGCCTAGTTGCCTATGGCAGTTATGCGTTGACAATGCTCGCTGTCTTTAGTTTCTATCCACTTTACCTGGCTCTGTTAGAAATGGCCTGGGGGATTGCGATGACAACTGTAATCGCCACATTGGTTGTAGCGACCATCGGCCGAGTTAGTCAGATGTTTGGCTAGTAACTTGCTCTATTTGGCCAGCTAGGTGATCAACAGCTCGCTTAATATCGGGGCTGACTTTGATCGGTTGCTTGCTCTGGTGTGTTGTTGCTTGAGAACTGGCACGCTCTTTGTCTTCAGTGATCTTAAAGACAACCACCAGGTCGGGCTTTTTCTGATGGTATGCGTCTTTGATTTGTTTCGTGATGCGATCATTGAGTAGCGCTGACATACTACTGGGTATGGATAAAACTACTTGGTCATTAGTTTGATGGCAGTGGGCGTTTTGAAGAACTTGTTTGGCAATACCCGTTAACTGAACTGGGGCTGGTTTTTGGGGGTTGTTGACCTCTGGCAGTTTGCTTTGATTGTCTACTGGCTTGCTGCTATTGTGGCTACTAGCTTGGCTCTGTCGTCTAATCATATCTTCAAGACTTTCTGGCTCAACTTTAAAGTAGCTAAGACGCACTAATAGTACCTCCAGAGCAATGTATGGGCTCGGCTGATGCACCAGGCTTGCTTGTGCTTGTTCGCAAATTTGATAATACAGTTGTAATTGTTCTAAGACAGTTAGCTCATTATTCAGTAGGCATGCTCTGATCTTGTCATAGATATGTCGCATCAGTTGGTAGATGATGGATTCAACCGCAAGATGTTCAGATTCAATTTGTTTACAAATTGACATCAGTGTTGGATAATCTTGTGATTCAATGGCTGTGGTTATCTCATCAAGCATCGTCTCACTCACTAGGCCAAGAAGGCTTTGTACGCACTCTGATGACACACGTCCTTGACCGAGTGCAATTGCTTGATCTAACAGTGTGAGGGCGTCTCGCATACTACCATGGCCTGCGGTTGCAATTTTTTCAATAGCAGGGCCATCATACTCGATCGCTTCTATGGTTAATATTTGTGAGAGCCGGTCTTGAATAGCTGTTTGACTGAAGGCTTGTAGTTTAAATTCGATACATCTGGAGTGGATTGTTTTGGGTATTTTTTGTGGATCCGTTGTTGCAAATAGAAACTTAACAAAATCTGGTGGTGACTCGATTGTCTTTAACAAGGCATTAAAACTGTGTGTGGACAACATGTGTACTTCATCGATTAAGTATATTTTGTATCTGCCTTGAGTCGGAGGGTAATGTATCTGAGCGATAATGTCACGAATTTCATCGACTTTACTGTTCGAGGCCGCATCTATTTCAGTCACATCGATGTCATTGCCCATCTGAATTTGTTGGCAGGAAGGGCATTTGCCGCAAGGTTCTGTGTCATGCTGTTGACAGTTGAGTGCCATTGCGAAAATTCTCGCGGTTGATGTCTTTCCAATGCCTCTAGTGCCTGAGAATATGTAAGCGTGGTGTAATTGCTGTTGTGTTAGCGCATAAGTTATGGTGTCAACTATACTCTTTTGTCCGATTAAATGCTTAAACATCGTCGGTCGGTATTTGTTGGCAAGGACTTGGTAGGTCATGTGAATATTCCAATCGTGCACCAGCCGAGACTCAGCGCCCATGTCGGCTACTGCCGCTGCTTCCTTCCGGACCTGACGGGGTTTCGCAACCGAATGCCGCAAGCAGGCTGATGCTTAAATATTGTGCACGATGTCAGCTGCTATGTCAAGTTGTTGAGAAATATTGATCATTAAGATATTGGGCCAGTTGAGTTGTCGAAACGCGAGTTTGTCTCAGTGTATCACGATCTCGTACAGTAACGGTCTGATGATTTTCTGTGGGGCTGTCGTCAGCTCCAATTGTTTCGAAATCAATCGTCACACAAACAGGTGTTCCAATTTCATCATGTTTTCGATACGCTTTACCAACATTGCCTGTGTTCTCTAGAACGACAGAGCCACTAATCGCAGAGTTGAGTTCACTGACTAATTGTGATGATTGCTCAATGATTTGCATATTATTTTTCGCCAATGGCACCACTGCGACTTTAACTGGGCTGAGATGATTGGCTAACTTAAGTACTGTTCGTTCTTTGCCATTATCGAGCTGTTCTTCTGTGTAAGCATCGCATAGCAAAGCAAGTAGACCTCTATCAACGCCGGCACTTGGTTCAATGACGTATGGAATGTACCAAGATTTATCAGATGGATCTTGGATGGCAAGTTTCGCAACTGAGTCAACGTTTTTACCAACAGTCGCTTGGATATTTAGCTCGTCTTGGTTCTTACTGTGCGAGCCGAGGTCATAGTCTGTCCGGTTAGCAATGCCTTCAATTTCTTCTAAACCGTGTGGGAATTCATAGCATAGATCAACGGTTGCTTTGGCGTAGTGTGCTAAATCATCCGATGGTTGTACTTGCTTGACCAGTTTTTCAGCAGTCAATCCCTGCTTAAGCCACCAATCATAACGTTCATTGACCCAGTAGTCATGCCAGTGCTCGTCATCACCAGGCTTGACAAAAAACTCGATCTCCATTTGTTCAAATTCACGAACTCTAAAGATAAAGTTTCTTGGTGTGATTTCATTTCGAAACGCACGCCCAGCTTGTGCAATACCAAATGGTATTTTCGGCTGAATGCTATCGCAGACATTTTTAAAATTCGTGAAGATGCTTTGTGCAGTCTCTGGTCTAAGATAATGTTGAGAGCCGGCATGTTGAACTGGACCCACTTGGGTCTGGAACATTAAATTGAAATCTCTCGGTTCAGTTAAGTCGGTGCTTCCGCATGCCAAACATTGATTATTCACCAATAAGTCAGCGCGCCATCGGCTCTGGCAGGCTCGACAATCGACCATGGGGTCTGTAAAGGTCTTTTCATGTCCAGAGTATTGTAAGATCTTTTGGTGTGTGATGATCGTGCCATCTACACCATGAATGTCATGTCGCTTCTCAACATAATCTTCCCACCAGCTTTGAATGAGTTGACGTTTCATCGAAACGCCATGGGGACCGTAGTCATAAAAGCCTTGTAACCCACCATAAATCATGGCTGAGGGGAAAATAAAGCCCCTACGTTTACACAGAGAGATGATATTGTCGAACTTATTTTTAGACATACGGGCCTAGCCCCTCCATGGTTTCTAAATCTCTTTCACAAACTCCCATTAGCGGATATTTGATCTCTCTGGGGTGAATGATATCATCTTCTTTTTCGTTTTGCGTTAGTTGCTGAGCCGGCAGCGTATTGGTATGCTGTTGATCGACTACTGACTGACTGCTGTCATCTGCTAGTTCATCTAGTAATACCAATTTCCTAAGAATCGAAGGACTAGACTGAAAAACTTCAGCACATAGATAACACCAGGTTGACGCAAGTGTGCCTGCCTGACAACCCAAGGACACTGGATATAAAGCAGTCATGTAAACGGATGTGGTTAGTTGGCTCAGTAGTACACACTGAATCCAATAATTAATGAACGAGCTCATCAGGCAGATGGCTGGCATTGCTAAAGCCAGACATACACAGCCAGCTACGATTGCTTTTGGATGTGGCGAAAACTTGAAGAGTGCTCGCTGTATTTTCTGTACCATAAATTGTCCCAACCCTAAACACATGATCAGTTGAGCTAGACTGGGGCTGATTAAAAATTGTAGACTACACGTCAGCAATATGACAAAGATCGCTTTGTTTCCAATGTCTGATAAAATGCCATTGGCTTGTTTTATCTCAGTGTTCTTCAGCATTTGACTCGTTTGAGTGATTGCTAAAGTGTTCGATAAATGCCCGCCACGTGTCCTGATTGTTTGAGCTAGGTGATAGGCGAATAAACGACTTGTATTGTACACTGTAAGAAAAAGAAAAGGCTTTGTTGCGAAGTTGATCAGCCAGAGAGAGGACTGCCCTAGGTTAATGGTG
This sequence comes from Proteobacteria bacterium UBA7821, assembly GCA_002480165.1. GTDB lineage: Bacteria > Pseudomonadota > Gammaproteobacteria > Comchoanobacterales > Comchoanobacteraceae > UBA6594. The sequence goes on from DLBP01000019.1 coordinate 28,763, forward strand.
ATTTGGTTGAGGATTATAGGGAGTGTCAAATAGCAGATTGACAAACACAAGAGCACGCTCAATAGCTGATAAGTCAGATTAACAGTACGCTTAGACACGAAGTGTTTTTTAAAATTAATATCAGTTAGCAGCCCCTCTAACCTATTAATCTCATGGGTGTTTTCTGCGGTAGGGGCATTCGATAATTGATTAGACACGATATCTAAAAGCCGGCGCTCTGCTTGCTCCCCCTGGGCGTATTGTTCCAGGCAATTCTCTGCGATTCTTTCAGAGGAAACAATGCGCGTCAGTTGATCGATAGCATAACGTTCTGTTTCGAATGTCATAAAGGTAACTGCTTGTTTATGATGACGTTGTCTGATTATCCTGGGAATGCTGATGATTAGGTAGGCATCAGTAAACAATCGCGTTAGTGTGTAGGCTAGATAGTCAATCACAGAGGCGCTGAAGCAGGCATATAAGATCAACGTGGACGGAAGCATTAGGGCTTGCAACACTGTTGAGCTATTCAGGATTAATTGGGCACATAACAGTACTGTGCTTAACAAAACCATGGAATTGACAAGCAATGAGAGGGCGGCCATGTTGCCGACAAAGCCGCGGTCATGAGCACACTTGAACTCTTTTGGACTGTTAATTGGATGCATGCTGTGTTTCACTTGTTTCAACAAAATTGTCAATCCAATTTTGAATTATTTCCCAATATTCAGCTGAGTTTTTTATGGTTAGACTGCTGTGGCCATGATTGCTAAATGTCACAATGTCGCTGGGTGCTGTCGTCCTGTGGTACAAATCATGGCTGTGTGAAACGGGTATCACTGAGTCATCTTCTCCATGAAGGTACAGGATAGGCTGTGTCACCTGAGAGACAACAGCGTAGCTATCAAATCGATCAATGGGGAATACTTTAATTGGAATTTTGGTTCGGTAGGTACTTGTGAATGCGCCCTCAACAATGACACCAGCTGTCACCTTTTCTTTGGCTAAGTCCATGGTGACGCCAGATCCTAGAGAGTAGCCATACAATATAATCGACTCTGGTGCAACACCGAGGGACTCTGTTAGATGTTCGTAGGCTAAGCGAATGTCTTGCTTAGCATGGGTCTCAGTTGCCGTGCCATTACTGTGGCCGTAGCCACGATAATCATAGGCAAATACAGAATAGCCCTGTTGATTAAATCGTTGCATCACCGGTGCAAGCAATCCCAGATCTTGTCGATTACCATGGCTGTATAAAATGGTGTACTTCGCCTCAGGGACTGGCATGTAGCGTGAGGCAACAATCGCATCACCTTGTCTAATGTATTCAACTTGTGGGTTGTTGGCCGCATAGGTCGGTTCGGGTGCCGGGAAAATAATATAATCAGAGACGTACATCACCACCAATGTGGTTGATGCATAAATCAAAGCGCCCCACAAAGTATATCGTGTTATTTTTGACTGAAACATATTGTCCTCATTTATCACTTAGTGATACTTTACCATGATACAATGTTGAAGTCATCACTCATTCGGTAAAAATTCATTACTGTAGGCTTGACTAGGTAACTTGCTGCGAGAATAAACCCATCTTTTTCTACTGACACACTCTGCACGGCATTCGGTTCATCTAAGGTGTCGTTTAAACGTTTGAGGAAATGGCCACCGATGACTTTGTGTTCAGATTCTTTTTGGCACCAGTGATGAAAAAAAGATTTGGCGGCTTCTGGTGGACTGAGTCGTTTTAATCGCTGATAGAATGATGGTGGACAAAAACGCTTGGCCAATGACATGTGGTCAACTTCCCTGTCGCAATGCTCTAAATCAACGCCGATGCGGCCGCTTCGGTATAATCCAAATACAACATGGTCGCGATGATGAGACCACGATATCTGCAAGTCAGATCTAGGCTGGTCGATAATGGGCCTGCCGCTGATTTCGTAACCTAGGATGATGGCACTCGCATCGCAATTAAAATATAGAGCCAATATGTGTTTAGCCAGCTGGCGTGTGACTGCAAATTCTCGTCGTTTTCGTTCACAGCCAAATCGGTTCCATTGACTCGTTTCAGCGGCTGATAAGTGTGTACCCGGTGTGTCGAGCTCCTTTATCGGGCTGTAAATGAGCACAAGCTCTCGGGGTAGGATGGTCTGTTTCATCATTAAATGTTCGTTAATCCATGTCAATTATGTCAGATCGTAGCAAAATGTCCAGGGCTGCTTTGGTTGAAATAAAGTTAATTATGTGTTAGTATCTGGTTGATATTTAACTACTCTAGGAAAAAACATGTCCACCGGATCACTGAAGTTGCTAACTGCCAGACGTTTCGCTCCGCTTTTTATGACGCAGTTTTTATCTGCTTTCAACGACAATTTATTCAGAACAGCCCTAGTGACATTCATCACCTACCAAACAGTGGTACTGTCACAAGATGAACGCTCGTGGTTTGTAACACTGTCACTAGGCTTGTTCGTTCTGCCATTTTTCATTTTTTCAGCAACAGCTGGCCAGCTGGCTGATAAATACTGCAAAGCCAAGCTGATCCGTATCGTCAAATTCTGTGAAGTATTGGTCATGGCACTCGCAGTCGTATGCTTTTCTCTACAAAATCCTTACCTACTGCTGTTGGTACTATTCTTAGTTGGTACCCAATCAGCATTAATGACACCCGTTAAATACAGTATTTTGTCTGAACATTTAAAACAAGAAGAGTTGATCGGCGGTAATGGACTAATTGAAGCATCAACATTTATTGCGATTCTAATCGGAACCATTCTAGGCGGTCTGTTTTACTCTGTCGGTGGTACGGCTATATTAATTGGTGTTCCACTGGTACTCATTTCTGCTGTTTGTGGTTTTGCGATTAGTCAGTTTATCCCTGGTACTGGGCCAGCTAACCCAGAACAACGAATTGACAAAGACATTATTCACGTCACCTACCAGGTCGTCAAAGAAGTCGCTGAAAAACCTCATTTGTTCAGATTGGTACTGGGTATTTCATGGTTCTGGCTACTCGGTAGCGTTATTTTGTCACAAATTGCTAATTTTTCAGCCGATGTCATCCATGGGACAACCGGCGTGTTTAGCTATTTACTAATCTTGTTCTCAATTTCACTCGGCATCGGCTCGGTTTTATGTCCTTATGTCACGTCAGGAAAAGTAACGGCTAAATACTTGCCAATATCCTGTTTGTTCATTTCTGTTTTTTTATTTGACACAGCTTATTTAGGTAGCCATTACGCTCAATTGAATATGCCAATGAACTTAAATACATTTTTGTCACTGCCCATGTCTTGGCGTTTGAGTATCGACATTATCGCATTAGCGATTGCCTTCGGGTTTTATATTGTGCCTCTATATACGCTATTACAAATTGACTCTCAAGATATGAAGCGTGCCCAAGTTGTGGCGGCAAACAGTATTGTTAATTCTTTATTTATGGTTGTTGCCAGTGGTGTCGTTATCATACTTCTGGCAGTGAACATAACCATTCCGACCATCTTCGCCTTATTGGCTGTGTTGAACCTGTTTGTCCTAGTGTATGTTTGTAAAGTATTGCCCCACACACTCGTTAAGTCATGTTTAAAAGCACTGGCCTCAACTTGCTTCAAGGTGTCTATTCATGGCCTTGCTAACTTGGAACAACAATCGAACAAAGCAACAGTGGTGGTGGTTAACCATGTTTCTCTCTGGGATATTGTTTTCATCACACTCTATTTACCAGAACGTTTTGTCGTTGCGATGAACCCATTGAAAATAGAAAGGTGGCTGATTCGGTACTGGTTTGATCTGTTTAATTTAACATTGCTAGACCCAACTGATCAGGAAGCGCTTAAACACCTTGGCGACTATCTCGAGAAAGGATATAAAGTTGTCATATTCCCGGAAGGAAGGCCGACAACAACAGGCGCAGTGATGAAAATAGATCCAGAAGTCTCTGTGTTGGCAAGCCGTGCAAATGCCGATATTCTCCCTGTGTGTTTGTCGGGAGTCGAGCACTCGATGCTATCGCAACTGCGTGTTCAAGCTAGGCGTTTGTATTTTCCTGAAATAATTATAGATATCCAGCCACCGAGAAAGCTATCCTTCGCAAAAGACATTCCGTCAAAAGCAAGATTGGCTCAAACCGATCAACAGTTGTATACCCTGTTAACGACCATGAAGTTGTCGAAGAACATGCCTTATAGAACTTTAGTTGATGCTTTGATTAATGCTAAAAAGAAATTCCCTTTTTCACGACCCATTGTCAATGATGCTACCCAAAAACCACTGACATACTTTCAGTTATTATTGCAGACTTTTGTGCTGTCTAGGGCCATAAAAAAGTTGGCTGCCGATGGTGAGAAAGTGGGGTTGATGATGCCGAATTTGAATACAACGGTGGCATCTTTTTTTGCGATACAGACAGCCGGCCAAGTACCTGCTATGATTAATTTTACGCACGGTATCGGTCAGATCAAATCGTGTTGTCGAACGGCGAATATTAAACAAATCATTACAGCTCGTGCATTTATTGCCAAAGCCAAACTGCAGAATATCATTGATGACTTACTTGAGGCCAACATTAATATCGTTTACTTGGAAGATATCAGAGATACGGTGAGTATCACTGATAAATTGTGCGGTTTATTCGGTGCTCTAGCTCCACAGTGGTATTACAGTCTCTTAGATCTCAACCGTGATCCCAGTTCAATGGCCGTTATTTTGTTCACATCGGGTTCTGAAGGCAGCCCGAAAGCCGTTGCATTATCACATCGAAACATTCAGTCCAATAGAGATCAATTGACCAGTCGGATCGATTTTAATGTGCAGGACAAAATATTTAACTCCTTGCCTATGTTCCATTCATTTGGCTTAACCACAGGTACGATTCTTCCGCTTTTATCCGGTGTTCCACTCTTTCTCTACCCCTCACCAAAACATTATCGCCAAATTCCACAATATACTTACCAGTTCAATGCAACGGTGATGTTTGGGACAGACACTTTTCTAGCCCAATATGCTAAGTACGCTCATCCGTATGATTTTTATCGCGTCAGGTATGTGTTTGCTGGTGCTGAAAAACTGCGAGAGGCAACAGAACAACTGTGGGCATCCAAGTTTGGCTTGAGGATCTACCAGGGGTATGGTGCGACCGAAACCGCGCCAGCGTTGTCAAATAATTCACCCATGCACTTTAAATCAGGTAGTGTCGGTAAATTGCTACCAGGTATCGAGTATAAGCTGGTCGCGGTCGATGGCGTCGATCGAGGCGGTACTCTATGGGTTAAAGGACCCAATGTCATGCTCGGTTATCTAGATGAAGCAACTGGCATGCCAACTAAGGGTTTAGACGACGGCTGGTATAACACAGGTGATATCGTCACCGTTGATGATGAAGGATTCCTGTTCATTCGTGGTCGGGCAAAGCGCTTTGCAAAAATTGCTGGAGAAATGGTTTCGTTAATGGAAGTAGAAGTGGCCATCGGAGAATTGTGGTCAGATAATTCACACGCCGTTGCGGTAGTTGAGCAAGATGGTGCTGAGGTTCTCCACCTGGTTACTGATTACCAAGGTGCGAGCCGAGCAGCCTTGGTCAAGTATTTTTCTAGCTGCCAACTCCAAGCGATCATGGTGCCTAAAAAAATACACGTTGTCGAAGAACTGCCTCTACTCGGCTCTGGAAAAATTGATTTTAAGCAGATCGCTGCTATGCTGAATACATGACGCAGCATTACGACCAGCTCGTACTGATCGGTAGGTTTCAACCATTTCATCACGGACACCACCATCTAGTCGAGTATGGCTTGTCTCATTGTCGGCAATTGATCCTAGTCTTGGGCTCCAATAACCAGGTCGGCACACTGCAAAATCCTTGGTCAGCTGAACAAAGGCAAGCGATGATCTCTGCCTGCTTAACGCCAGAGCAACTCGAGAAAATACGATGGGTTTATTTAGATGACTATTGGTATGATGACCCAGCTTGGTTACAGCACGTGCAAGCTGTATTATCGAATGTGCTAGTCGATGGCTCCGTTGCCATATTGGCTCATCGTAAAGAAGAGACCGATTGCTACTTGAAGCTTTTTTCTAACTGGGATAAGTTGTTTTATGAGACTGATGATCACATTGATGCATCGAAAATTAGAACATGGTTATATCAGCAAGCGTGGGAGCAAGTGAGTCAGTCGGTTCCCAAGCCTATCATGGATTGCCTCGATCTATATCGAGAGCATGCTGATTATCAAGCGCTCCTAAATCAGTACCAGCTCGAAGCATCCAACAGCAATCGATTGCAACTGGGTCTCGTAGTGGTATGCGGCCACCACATCTTAATGATGCAAGCACAACTGAACGATCAAACCAGCCAGTGGCAGCTTCCAACCACGGAACTACCCAATCACATGACCATTTTAGATCGCATCGATACGCTAAAAGACAGTCTACTGGGTGAGCACGTGTCTAGCCTAACGTTTCGGTTCAGTTCTATTTATGATCATCCCAAACGAACTTTTGCAAACAGAGTCTTGATTCACATTAGTGGTTATCAAATGAACGCTACTATGAATCAAATAACCGGTTGTCATTGGTTACCATTTTCTGATTTATCCCCAGCTTTGTGTGTAGCAGATCATTATTTTATTATTAGGCACATGTACCGACACATACAAGCGATCCAGCATTAAGTGTATCAACTATGTGGTGGCTGCTTGGTTGTTTTTTTCAATGATGTGGCACCCATAGATACCCAGTTCTGTCAGTAGTATAATGGGCAGGGCCATCATGATTTGTGAGATCACATCTGGTGGGGTTAAAATCATAGCCACTGTAAACGCGACTACAATTGTGGCTCTGCGGTTATCTTTTAATACATCTGATGGCAGTACATTACATTGGTTCAATATAACGATTAATATGGGCAGTTCAAAGACCATACCGAACATGAATAGGAGCTCAATAGAAAAGTTAAGCAATTGGTATATTTCAGGCAGCATAATCATACTATCAGGCCCATAGTGTGTGGCAGTGAGTATGATCATGGGTAGTACGATAAAGTAGGCAAATGTAAGACCGGTATAAAACAGGATGGTGCTCACCATGAGTAACACTTGGCTTGCTTTTTTTTCATGTGGGTACAAAGCGGGTGCGGCAAAGGACCATATTTGCCAAATAATAAATGGTATGCTACACAATAGCGCAATGTAGAAAGACAGCTTGATTGGTGCGATAATAGGGGAGGTGACATGAGTTGCAATCAGATGACTAGTCGTTGGAAAGAGTGTCATTAACGGACTGGCCAATAGCCCATAGAGCTCATCGCTACAAATAAGACATACGAAAAATAAAATGGTGATGAGTGCTAGTGAACTAATGAGTCTAGCTCTAATCTCATTTAGGTATGTTGTCCATTCCATGGTCCACCTCACTGTCCTTAGTATGGCTATTATAGTCGTGATTTTAATTCTTGTCATAAACTGCTTGATTGTTCTCATTATGTTCTCTATTATATTGGTATGTATTTTACAGTGGAGGCATAATGCTGACAGTTAAGCAAAAAGAAGCATATCAATTTATTAAGGACTATATCAACGAACACGATTATTCACCCACTGTAATGGAGTTAGCAGAGGCGATCAACATTAGCTCTCGTGGTGTGGCTTACCGGTACTTAAAAGCATTAGAGCAGGCCAACTTAGTTGTTTTAATTCCAAATAAACGTCGTAACATTCAGTTAATTAAGCCACCCAAAGACCAATTGTCTATCCCGTTATTAGGCCGAATTGCTGCAGGCCAGCCAATCGAGGCCATCAGTCAAAATGAAGCGATTCGTATCAGTGATATATTTGTAGGGGCTGATCGGTATGCCCTTCAAGTAGTCGGCAGCTCTATGATAGAAGAGGGTATCTTTGATGGTGATATTGTTATCTGCCAACACAGTGACCAAGCTCGTAACGGCCAAATCGTTGTGGCTGTTGTTGACCAGGAAAATGCAACTTTGAAGCGAATTCATTATCATCATAATGACACCATCACATTGATGCCAGCCAATTCACAATATAAACCACAGGTGTATGAGTCAAGCCGTGTGATCGTACAAGGTGTATTTATTGGATTGCTTAGAATATGTGATGATTAGTCGTGTGTGAAGGACAGTGAGTTAATGGATTCAGTATGGCCAATTTGGAAACCTCCTTGGAAACGAGTCATTGGTTTTGTTGATTTTGATGCGTTCTTTGCATCTGTCGAGCAATTAGATAACCCCAAGCTAAAGAATAAGCCAGTGGTTGTTACCAATGGCCAGCAAGGTAGTTGTATTATCACTTGTTCATATGAGGCTAGATCGTTTGGTATTAAAACAGGCATGCGACTATCTGAAGCCAAACAATTATGTCCTCACCTATATCGTTGCGGCTCTAGGCCACAGCGGTATACAGATATATCGCGATCGGTTATGCTGGCTTTGACTGCGATCAGTCCCGACATAGAGGTGTTTTCAATCGATGAGGCATTCATTGATTTAACCGATGTACATCACCTATATGACAGCCCTAATGCCCTAATCACAACCATTAGTGATTTGGTTTCGAAAGTGATCGATCTACCCATATCTATTGCCATAGCAAGCAATAAGACTTGTGCAAAATACATAGCTCAAGTATTAAAACCGAATGCACGTTGCGTGATACCAGCTGACTACAATCAACTATTTTTAAAGCGTGTCCCTGTTAGTCAGTTGTGTGGCATTGGTAAGAAAATAGCCATTTTTTTGTCTCGTTATGGTGTGCATACCTGTGGTGATATGCAGTCGATACCGATGTCTATATTGGCTAAGCGTTATGGTGCAAAA
>DLBP01000040.1 GCA_002480165.1 Proteobacteria bacterium UBA7821
CCAACTACAAGATATGAAGCCAAGTGTACACATACGCCTTGGTGGCGGTGGCGAAAACATATTTTTCAAACGGACAAGCCAAAATGTCAACCAACCCATGGCAACCATATTCATTGAGAAAAAACCCAAAGAGATGGAAGTTGATGGTGAACTCATTAAACAGTGGGTACTCAAAGAAGAAATCATCAACATTGCCACCATCAACGAGCCATTGGCCCACAGCTTCCAAATCACAGGGCTTCGGTCCATGGAATATGCTGAAAAGCTAGCACAACTGCTTAGGTCTGGTTCCCTAGCAACGCCTTTTGAGATTGTTGAAGAAACAACGATTGGGCCCAGCTTAGGCCGCGCTAACATTAATAAAGGGATTCAATCGCTGATGATTGGTTCTGCGCTTGTGGTTGTCTTTATGCTTGCCTATTACCGATTATTTGGACTGGTTGCGAACATTGCATTGGTGCTTAACATTTTTCTAATCATCGCTCTATTGTCCATGCTCAAAGCAACACTCACCTTAGCAGGGATTGCTGGGATCGTATTAACAGTTGGGATGGCTGTTGACGCTAATGTCTTGATTAACGAGAGAATCCGAGAGGAGCTCCGCCGAGGACTCAGTCCCCTTGCGAGCATTAATGCTGGCTACGACCGAGCATTTTCAACCATTGTCGATGCAAACATCACAACACTCATCGTCGCAGGCATTCTATTTTTACTTGGATCTGGTACCGTCAAAGGCTTTGCTGTCACACTCATCATTGGGGTTCTTGCCTCGATGGTCACAGCCATATTTGTCACCCGTATACTGATCTACCTGATCTATGTCAAAGCGTACGGGACGAAAACGCCAAAGACACTATCCATTGGAGTTTGAACATGGAATTCTTTAGACACACAACAGATATTGATTTCATGGGTCTCAAAAACCGTGCTTTGGCACTATCAGGCATCACGTTTATCGTATGCGTGTTATCGGTTGCTGTATATGGATTAAACCTAGGCCTCGACTTTACCGGTGGCACTCAGTACGAATTCACATTGCACCCAAATACTCATATCGAACAAGTGCGTGATGCGCTCACACAATCTGGCTTCACCGATGCACAAGTTCAAACGACTGGTGGACAAAAACAAGCACTTGTTCGAATTGGCAGCCATCATGACCAAGATGCAGTTGACCAAAAAGCCGTTGTCACCGACAGTCTAATTAACCTAGCTAATTTAGATAAAAACGAATTCATTGGTCCCCAAGTGGGTCAGGAAATGTTATTAAATGGTGTGGCAGCTGTTATTATCTCGATACTATTCACCATGCTCTACATCATGTTTAGATTTGAGTATCGATTTGCCATTAGCGCGGCACTGGCACTGGTTCATGACCCAATTGTGATTCTTGGCTTATTTTCTGTACTCCAAATTGAATTTAACTTAATTAGTTTGGCAGCGCTCCTAACAGTGCTTGGCTACTCACTTAATGATACCATTGTTGTCTACGATCGCATTCGAGAAAACATTCAACACGATCATGAATCAGACATTGCAACGATTGTTAATCATGCAATCAATCAGACACTGTCTCGAACCATTATCACTTCAGGGCTAACACTGTTAGTGGTGTTGGCATTATATATCTGGGGAGGAGATACCCTTGAAGGATTCTCACTCGCACTGATCATCGGTATCGTTGTTGGGACTTACTCATCTATTTATATCGCTGGTGCTTTTGCTGTTATTTTAGGACTAGACAGAGATGCATTTGATGATAAGCTAAAGCAGCATTACCATCGACCATAAATTTATCAATGTCACTTGCATCTACAGTCGTATATGGTTAATATAAATACGAATGATCAATTGGGAGTTATCATATGAAATTTGTTAAGTACACATTACTGTCAGCCATTGCATTTTTAGCAGTTAGCTGTTCAGACAACACTGGGTTTGATTGGAGTGACAACTTAGAATTGACTGCTTACTCACCTAAAGTCGGCAAATAGTTGTTGTTAGTAAGGGCCTGGCAATCCAGGCCTTGATATTATGCAACCCGTCAATATTAATTACCTAACAAGATTAATCAAGCCTTATTCTAGTTATTTGCTTCAAGCATTCTCGAAGTTAGATTCCTATCGAATTTCGAGTAAAAAGCGAATCGAGTACCTTAATAAGATTAATCAAGCCGTATTCGATAAAATCAGTGAGCAACTATCAGAGACACTTGAACACAACCAGGTTATCTCTCATCGCACAGTTAGCTCGATTACAAACGACCCGACCTGGGTTATCTATGGCATTATTGAGCCAAGTCATTTCTTATTCCACAACCCAAACTTTGCCTATGGCATTGGTTACTACGACCATGGTGTTTTACAACATGTTTGCTGCTTTGATGTGATCAGAGATGAAATGTTTACCGCATCTCTTGGCAAAGGCGTTCAACTCAATCAGAAAAAATATCGACTGTCATCGCTAGCTGCCATGGATAGTACCTGGCTGAATATGATAGTAGACCCGTCAGCAGATTGGTCTAGACCAGCGAGCCAAACCAATGGTAGTTTGGTTGTTAAACAATTATCGCTATTAGACTTTGCCTACTTAGCGACCAACCGAATCAATTTAATTGTCAAACCCAAGCAAGGGCTTGATCAAGCGCTCAACGATGCGGGTAATCTATTTTTTCAAGAAGCTGGTGGCGTTCTAGACGATACAAACGAGCAACAATTACTACCGAACTACTTTCAGCTTTAAGACAGTAACGCCACTAAGTGCTCATTATAATAGTGAAAAGCCTCTGGTTTAAATTGCAGCCTATCTGGCACCAAAACACTGGCTAACTTTGAGCGGATTTCCATACCAGTGATGGGCAATGATCGAGAGGTGACATCGTCCCAACTCATGCCGTCAACCAGCCTCAGACCACATAAAGCCACCTCAAAAGCCAAGCGATCGTGACTCACCAATTCACGCTTTGCATAAGCGAGTGGATTTAACTGATAGAGCTTAGGGCTGGATTGTTTTTGTGTTCGATAGATTTGACTGGCCATGGTTAATTTCCCACAAGCACCAGCACCAACCCCAATGTAGTCGCCAAACTGCCATGTGTTACTGTTATGAACACACTGTGAACCAGGCGTTGAAAAAGCGGATATTTCGTAGCGTTCATAACCCTGCTTAGCTAAATATGCCAAGCCCAAATCAGTCATATCATCCTTTAATTCGCTACTTGGTAAACTGGGCGGACGCTTGTAATACGCGGTCCTGGGTTCTATGGTTAACTCATACCAAGACAGGTGGTCAGGCGATAATTGACAGGCCAC
>DLBP01000038.1 GCA_002480165.1 Proteobacteria bacterium UBA7821
GTAATAGCGCCACAATCACCATGATGCGCTTCTGCTGGATTGATGTGGAATGATGGTGTTCCGGTACTCGACAAAGTGGCAGAAAACTTGTTTGCAATAATGCCTGACTTACCGGTGCCTGTTGTAATGACATGACCCATTTGGCCCTGCATTGCGTTGATGGCCCTTTCGAAAGCCGTCTCATCTAGGTTTGTCAGTTGCTCGAGAGCAGAGATTTGCTGTTGAATCAGTGTCTGAGCGTAGTGGTATGCGGGTATGTCCATTGTCATGTCTCAAAATTAACACAGTCGATTTTAAAAGTCCAGTTTACGACTTAAAATACTTGATTGATCATCAGATCTAGTTTAGCCTATGTAGGTTGTATAAAGGAGGTTGTCGGTTTGTTTATCGCCCAGTTGTTGATTTTTTTGTGGGTTTCACAAAGTTTTGCAGTTAGCCCTGTTGAGATAATCAACGAAATCGACAAGAAAATCAATTTAATCGTTCATGAAAACAAGCAGGATGATCAGTTAACGCTAACCCAGTATCTCACCAGTGAGATGGTTGGCCAGATCGCTGTTTCCGATTTTATAGAACTGGTGCTTGGCGATGCCTGGCATGATGTGTCTGAGGAGAAGAAATCAGAGTTTCGCAATCAGTTTGTTAACTTGGTCGTTGATGATTATTCCTCAGTGATGAAAGCTTGGGCAGACCCATCTGTCAGCTCAGAGTTCAAGATGTTTCCGATAGACGACAACCAAGTTGTGGCAAAAGTCTACGGGAAAATATCAGTTGATGGCGCCGATGATTTTTTATTGGTGTTTGATTTTGTGAAAAAACAAGATCAGTGGTGTTTCTTAGATATGAGTGTTGCGGGTGTCAGTTTTTCAAAATTATATCAGGAAGAGTTTGCAACAACGATGTCAGATCGTGGCATTGATGGCTTGATTTCGATGCTGAAAAAACAAAATTAACCAAATAGATTGTTGTGAAGATGGATAAAGAAGTACTGTACGTTAAGGGGCCAAGCAAGATTGCGGGCGAGGTCGAAATTTCCAAAGCTAAAAATGCAATATTACCCATCCTAGCATCGACGGTGATGGTAAAAAATCCTGTGGTAATTAATCAGGTTCCAGCGCTGCTTGATGTGACGAGTATGCTAACCCTATTAGGGCAGATGGGAGTAGACGTAACGGTGTCTCAGGACATGTCAATAGAGCTTGACGCAACCAAACTGTTTCGCCTAAAAGCACCAACCGATCTTGTTCAAGAAATGCGAGCTTCCTGTCTTGTACTTGGGCCAATGTTGTCTCGGTTCGGTTATGCAGAAGTTGCCATGCCAGGTGGTTGCGCGATTGGGACGCGCCCAATCGATATGCATTTAGATGGGTTTCGCAAAATGGGAGCGACCATTAAGTATCGAAATGGCTATGTGGTTGCGCGTTGTCGAGCAGGGCGGTTGAAAGGTGCTGACATCAAACTGCAGCAGGTGACCGTGACAGGTACTGAAAACTTAATGATGGCTGCGGTTTTAGCAGAAGGGCGAACCACCATCATGAATGCTGCCAAAGAGCCGGAAGTGATCGATCTCGCTTTATTTTTAAATACCGTTGGTGCCAACATTCATGGTGCCGGCACAGACACCATCATCGTTGATGGGGTTGAGCAGCTGTCCTCAGGCTCTCATCACGTTCTATTTGATCGAATTGAGGCTGGGACCTATTTGATTGCAGCTGCTGCAACACGGGGCTCTATTAAGATCAAGCATGTCGTCCCCTCTGTGTTGCGAGTGCTGCTTGAGAAGTTGGAAGAAGCCGGTGCTAACATTTGTACTGGTCCAGATTGGGTGTTGTTGGATATGCAAAATCAACGGCCGAAGGCCGTTAGTGTGGAAACCATGCCATATCCAGGGTTTTCAACAGATTTTCAAGCGCAATGGTCTATATTAAATGCGGTTGCTGATGGAGAGGCAACGATTGCCGAGCAAATATTTGATAATCGCTTCATGCACGTCAAAGAACTGAAGAAAATGGCTGCCAATATCAAGCTGGACGGTAATACAATTATGACCAAGGGCCGATCTCATTTAACCGCTGCTGAAGTGTACGCAACAGATCTTCGCGCCTCAGCTTGTTTGATCATCGCGGGTATGCTTGCTCATGGAACCACCATCATCCGAGACATACGCCATGTTGATCGTGGCTATGAACTAATTGAAGAGAAAATGGTTCGTTTGGGGGTTGATTTGTACAGAAAGCAGGAGCCTGTCGAAAGTTTTTAACATATTGGCTTGCACACTGCGTTTAAATGTAGTAACATAAAAGTAGTTAAACAACGAAAGGATGCGTTGATATGTTTGACATGGATGAAAACACCAGTCCCAACAGAACCAGTTATTCAAGTGAATCTCACGATCGTGAGTCTTCTTCAAAATCCGCCATTGAGTCTTATCTCCGAGAAATTGGTCATCATAAAATGATGTCAGCTTCAGCTGAGAAAGAATGTGCCCGTCTTGTGATCCAAGGTGATCGGGCTGCTCGTCAACGGATGATTGAGGCAAACCTAAGGCTTGTTGTTAAAATTGCAAGGAAATATCCAAATAGAGGATTGGCGCTGCTTGACTTAATTGAAGAGGGCAATTTAGGCTTAATGCATGCGCTAGACAAGTACGATCCGGAAAAAGGTTTTCGTTTTTCAACCTACGCAACATGGTGGGTAAAACAGCATATCGAGCGTGCTATTATGAACCAAAGTCGAGTGATACGCTTGCCAGTTCATGTTATCAAACGCCTTAATACGTGCCTGAGAGCTGGCTACAGTCTAACCGATGATGACAACAACGACCTGGATGTTAAAAAAATTGCAAATCACCTAGGCCTTGCTGAAAAAAATGTTCGAAATCTACTCGAGTTTAAAGCCGATGTCAGTTCGCTTGACGTACCCATGTTTTCAGATTCTGATGCCACCATGGTGGATTATGTGTCAGATGGATCGATGGAATCTGCACCTGCATTTTGCAAAGCATCATTGGCAGAGAATATTGATAAATGGATGCTGTATTTAACAGATCTAGAGTCTCAGATCCTCATTTATCGATTTGGTCTTAAAGATCAAGACGCCATGACTCTAGAGGAAGTGGGCAACATTGTTGGCTTAACCCGAGAGAGAGTGAGGCAGCTTCAGATCAAAGCGCTTGACAAGTTGAAAGATAAAATCGAATCAGATTTGCCCTAATACTGTACAATTGTCAATCAGTTTGCTAGTATATGTGTGTATTGAATCACAGGTAAATCGTATGGACATAGAAAAAGTACTCAAAATATTTGGAGATCATCCGGATCTTGCCTCTCTAGCAGTAGAAGAGCATGGCAGCCGCGTTGAACTATCGCGTTTCAATCCTGTCGTATCACCAACAGTCCCTGTCGAGCCTGTGACTCGGCCAACTGACGTTCCAATCAGTATCAACAGTGCCACATTAAATCACCAAATATGCTCGCCCATGGTTGGGACGGTTTACCTCAGTCCATCGCCTGGAGAGCCAACATATATCAGTATAGGCGATTATGTTAAACAGGGTGATGTTCTATGTTTGATTGAGGCCATGAAAATGTTCAACAAGATTAAGGCAGACAAGTCTGGTTACGTTGTTGATATCCATGTCAGTAATGAGGGCGCTGTTGAGTTCAACCAGCCTATTGTATCAATAGAAGAGAGATAATGCTAAATAAAGTTGTTGTTGCCAATCGAGGTGAAATCGCCCTTCGAATCATTCGAGCTTGCCGTGAACTGGGTATCAAAACCGTCGCCGTTTATTCTGAAGCAGATCAAGGTTCTATTCACGTTGGCTTGGCAGATGAGGCGTTGTGTATTGGTCCGGCACAACCACTGAAAAGCTATCTCAATCATGCGGCAATTCTTAGCGTGGCTGAGATAACTGGTGCTGACGCGATTCACCCTGGTTATGGCTTTTTATCTGAAAATGCAGATTTTTGTGAACAAGTGGAGAATTCTGGTTTCATTTTTATTGGGCCTCGTTCTGAAACTATCCGGTTAATGGCTAATAAAGTGTCGGCTATTCAGGCCATGCGTCGTGCTGGCGTGCCTTGTTTGGATAGCAGTCCTGTATTAAATAACCTATCCAATCCAGCTATTGAACAGCTCGCTGATGGCATTGGTTATCCAATACTCCTCAAAGCAGCCCAGGGTGGTGGTGGCAGAGGCATGCACATTGTGCATGAGCCGAGCAAGTTAATAGATGAGTATCAGTCAGCAAAGCTTGAAGCACTCAGCGCTTTTGGTGATGACTCTATTTTTATGGAGAAGTTTTTGACCAACCCTTCACACATTGAAGTTCAGGTTCTCTGTGACCATGCTGGTAATGCCCTGCATTTTGGAGAAAGAGAGTGCTCGATACAACGTCGCAACCAGAAGATTATCGAAGAGGCAACTGCCGGATTTAAAATAACCGATCAGCAACGGGATAAGATTGGGCGTATTTGTGTATCTGCTTGCCGAGATATTGGTTATATTGGTGCTGGTACATTCGAATTTCTCTACCAAGAAGGTGAGTTTTACTTTATCGAGATGAACACAAGAATACAAGTTGAGCACCCTGTGACAGAGATGATTACCAATGTTGATCTGGTTAAAAGTCAGATAGAAATAGCCAGTGGTTTACCATTGCCATTTCAACAGTCTGATATTCACATGACCGGTCACGCAATTGAGTGCAGAATTAATGCGGAAAATCCATTTGATTTCACGCCTTCTCCAGGCCTTGTTTCTATGGTGCACTATCCCGGTGGTAACGGTGTTCGGTTCGATTCGCACATCTATTCGGGTTATCAGATACCCCACTACTATGATTCAATGATTGGTAAACTGATTTGTTACGCCAAAACACGTGAAGCAGCCATCGATAAAATGTATTCTGCTCTAGATGAGCTAATTATTGAGGGAGTTGAGACCAATATTCCACTTCACAAAGAGATTTTATCCGATGAATCATTCATCAAAGGAAAGACTCACATTCACTTTTTGCTCGAATTTTTCGAATCGTTCACAGAGACAGTTGCTGACCTTTGACCATTGCGTCGAGTGTGGCATTGATGAACTTGTAGCTCATGGCGCCGCCAAATCGTTTGCACAGTTCGGTTGCCTCATTAATAGAAACATTGACAGGGATACTATTGTCATAGATGATTTCGTAACACGCTAGGTTCAAAATAGATAACTCAATGGTGTCTATCTTTTCCAGTGGAATACTAATATAAGTACTAATCGATTTAGCAATGGTATCCTGGTGGGAGTTTATTCCACTTAATGTTCTTTGGATGTAGGCTTCGTCAAGATTGGCGGGTATTTCCGCTGCTTGTATTTCTGTATGATTGACAAGGTGTGCATATATCTTCTGCATGACCCATTCTCGTGATGCTTTGCGTTTACTCATAGGACCTCACTGGTGTTTTTTGCAATTTCGATAATATTTTTAAATGCGTCAACATCTTGAATAGATAAATAGACTGACGCAAATCGTATGAATGCGACACTATCTAATTGCCTTAATTCATGCATGACGATTTTTCCAATTTGTTCAGATTCAATTTCTTTATCGCCCATGCTATAGATAGCTTGGATGATTGTCTGAAACAGTTGATCGATTCTACTCGATGAGATGGGCCGCTTTTCAATGGCTTTTAAGATACCGCGCTTTAACTTTGCCTCATCAAATGAACACCTGTTTTGGTTCCTCTTAATGATGCGAGGCATAGTCATTTCAATGGTTTCAATGGTATTAAAACGCATCTGACAGGAAGGGCAGTCGCGTCTTCTACGAATTTTTTTTCCGTTGTGGGTGATTCTGGAATCAATAACTCGTGTGTCAATGTGATGACAAAATGGGCAGTACATTATTATGATTCCATGAACAACTTATATTGGGAGATGAATTGTTTGACTGTTTGACGAATTTCTAAAGGTGGTTGTTTGGCAACTAGGATTTGAGCGATCCAGCCAGCAATCGCAGCCATATCCTGCTGAACTAGCCCTCGAGTTGTAATCGCTGCAGTGCCAATTCGAATACCACTAGTAACCTGAGGTGGCAGTGGATCATTCGGTATGGTATTTTTATTGACAATGATGCCAGCTTGTTCAAGTAATTGTTGCGCTTCGTGTCCTGTCACACCAATGTTACTCAAATCAACCAGAATGATGTGATTGTCAATTTGTTTCCACACGGTTGTCAGTCCATTTTGTTCAAGATGTTGTTGCAGCGCACGAGCATTGGCAATAATTTGTTGTTGATAAGTAACAAAATCAGGCATCAGGGCTTCCTGAAAAGCGGCAGCTTTAGCTGCGATCACATGGATGAGTGGTCCACCTTGTGTCATTGGGAATACGCCAAAGTCTAATCGTTTGAATAAATCAGGCCTGCGTTTTGCCAGTATGATGCCACTTCTTGGGCCTCTGAGTGTTTTATGCGTTGTTGATGTGACAATATCGGCATCATCCATGGGCGATGGATACTGGCCTGCTGCAATTAAACCAGATATGTGGGCGATATCAGCCAGTAACAAAGCGCCAACTTCATCTGAGATGGCTCTGAATGCTTTCCAGTCTAATGTGCCTGAATAGGCTGAGAAGCCTGCGATAATTAGTTTGGGCTTGTGTTTGATAGCCAATTCGCGTACTTGATCATAGTCGATTAAGTTGGTTTTTCGACACAGTCCATACGGGATAATCTGATAGTAATGTCCTGAAAAGTTGACAGATGAACCATGTGTGAGGTGTCCACCATGTGAGAGTTTCATACCAAGAATGGTGTCCCCCGGTTTGAGTAGACTACTGAATACCGCATGGTTGGCCTGCGATCCAGAATGTGGTTGAACATTAGCATAAGTGCATTTGAATAGCTTTTTAGCTCGATCAATCGCTAATTGTTCGATCTGGTCAATCGTTTGGCAGCCACCATAATAGCGCTTTTGAGGATAGCCCTCCGCGTATTTATTAGTCAGTGTTGAGCCTTGATAAGATCGAACAGCTTGGCTTGCATAATTTTCTGATGCAATCAAATTGATGCTGTTTCGGTTGTACTCCTGCTCTTGTTCGAGTAGTTGAGATAGTTCAGAGTCGATATGACCAGATTCGTTGTTCACAGATTCCCCTAAATGCTGAATTTTATCCCTCATTATACCGTCAAACTGCATCAGTTTTCAATTGTTATATCGAATCAATTGTTTCTGGAAGGCGTCTGATAAACTGCCAGATAGTTGATTTGACTTGTGGATTTCTGATAATCAAATCTGCTGTTGGCAGTATGATGAGTGGGTCCTGGCCTAGCCAGATCTGTCTGGGCAGCGCTCCTATTGTCAACGATGGTTCGTATGTTACGACAGCTTGATGGCCAAAGGTAATCAGTAGACGTGGCCAGTGGCAATGATCAAGAGCACCGCTCTGGACAAAAAGATCATTTGCCCATTGTTGTAAATTGCTGAGATCTTTTTGACTGGAATCGTGCAAGAGAATGATCTGGATACTAGGGTGACGAAGCATGACGAATGCTGGCGAGGTTTGCCCATACTTGGGAATCCAATGAGTCATCGATGTTAATTGTTGATAGATGCCGTTCATGGAGCCATTGAAGTTAACTCCAATTATCCTATCAGATGCACAGCCCCTTTACTAATGATTTTATTTGTTATTCAGATGTTGTTCATGTTATCATAACCTGTAAATTCCCTGCGTGAACAGCATGCCAATACCCTTAATCATGATTATCTTAATGAGCCTTGCCTCTCTTCGCGCTGATGTAACAATAGAAGTCGTAGGCATAGAATCTTCAGAGATAATTACAGAAATACACGATTACATTATTAAAGATAAGGCGATCATTGAACAGGCCTCTGCTGATGAATTGTCAGTGATGGTTGATTTTTATACCAGTAAGGTAACTCAGCTAATTGAGTATTTCGGGTATTACCAGTCAGAGGTTGATAGTTACTTTGTCACCAACGATGAACCGGGCAGTCATGTCCTTCGAGTCGATATTAGTCTTGGTAATCGCGTAACAGTCAAAGACGTATCGGTGCATTTAATTGGCTCGACAGAAATAGATGAGCAGATATTCATTAGTGAGTTAAAGACCAAGCCCGGTGATGAATTTAGTTTACAACGGTACGAGCGTGATAAATCCAGTTTAATGCAATTACTGGATAATTATGGTTATATCCGATCAGATGTTGAGCAGTCTATGGTCTACGTGGATACGCAAGATAATCTGGCATCTGTAAAATATGTATTGCGTTTGGGTATGCGTTATCGATTTGGTGACCTCAATATTAAAGCTAGGCATTTAAACTCAAAATTTATAGAGGCATATGCCCCTGGATCGATGACAAAGGGCGCTTACTACTCAAGTCGTCTGATTGAGAGTTGGTACAGTGAATTGGTCAAGCTGCCTTATTTTGATCTGGTAACGATTGAACCAGATTTCAACAATATCCATAGCGACAGTAATTTAATTGATGTGTATGTCAATACCAAGCCTGCAGATTTTGTAAGACACGTTACAGGAGTCGGTTACGACTCAATTGATTGGTTTTATTTGAATCACAAAGCACAGTTTCACCCAATTAATCGATATGGTCATATGGTCTCTGTATCACTGCGCTACAATCAAAAACGAAGGTTGTCAACGGAGATAACCTACACGGTTCCAAGTCTAACAAATCCCATGAATGAAGCGATGGATATTAGATATGTTCATATACCCACAGCGACTTTTGCATCAGGCGAATATCGTCATGATGATTTCCAATTCAGTCAGCACAGTAGTAGCAAAGACGCGATTTTTAATGCTGCTTTAGGGTTTTTATCCGAGCATTATACAATGCCAAATAGCAGTTACGAACAACATGATTACATGCCCTATGTTTATGCGAGTATCGTATTCACTGATTGGTGGGTTGACCGACTAAATATGATCAACAGTCTGATAACGATAGAAAACGAAATGAGTTTAAGACAAGCGAAAAATTACTACCGTTCGCTGTGGAATGCATCCTTTAGATTTGACTTATCTTTCCTGATCCTTGAGCTTCGGCATCAGTGGGGACAAGTGTGGAAAAATAACGGTCGGTCTTTGCCATTGTCTCGGTATTTTGCATTGGGTTCATCCAACGGACTCAGAGGATACAATGGCCATTCAATTGGTCCAGGTGAGGTCATGCAGTCAGTTCAAATTGAAGCACAGAAAGCTATTGGAGAAGAGGGTATTTACACCTATGGTTTTTTTGACACCGGTTATGCTGCTGATACACTGAAGTGGTCTGGTTATCAAAAATCTATTGGGCTTGGCTTAATGTACCGCTCTAATCTAGATTTTGATGTTAAAGGCAGTGTCGCGCATCCAATTCATGGGCGTGGTATTCGAGTGGGGATTAGTATTGAGAAGATGTTTTGAGTAGTTATCAATATTCGATAAGATTAGTGAAGCTGGTCTGGTTTTTAATCAGATGGTCCATATTAATTGGAGCCGTTTCCCTGGTTTGGCTGGTTTTATCAACCCAGATACCAGCAACAATTGCGACGATTATTGAGGAATCAAACCCGCACATACGCATTCATGGTGTGACTGGCCAGCTGATATCAGGTATCGAAATTGATGAGTTGGTTTATCAGGATGGTGATGGACACATTGATGTATCAAACGTGGCTTTCAAGATTAACTACAGTCAGCTATACCGCGGGGTGATTACCGTTGACGAATTAGACCTTGGATTCTTAACACTTAGCACTGGTCAAGAATTATTAGATCACCTCGTCAGTGACTACACACAAGATCTTGCGATGGAAATAACCAAGAGCCGACTGTCTTTCAATATCTGGAATCAGTCCATCACTTATGATGTGAATGTCGCATCGATTAACGACAATGTCTACTACCAACTCTCTCTCGATAACCATACCGGAACACTGCTATTTAAGTCATCGGCTTTCACGGCGAATACCACCATGGCGATGATGGGCCAGTGGGATGGGACATCCTTGTCAGTTTATGGGATGGATGGTAGTACATTAATACTGGATATGGACTGTGGAAAAAGTGGCGGTGGCTGCTCGGGTAAACTAGCCGGGGGGTTGGACAAAATTATCAAAAAAAATACAATCATCTCAACTGACTTTGACATAGACTTTGACGTATCAGAAGACCATGGCACCCAGGTTCACATTAATCAAATCGGGCTGGCAGATTATACCTTGTCGGGCTATGCCGATTATCAAGCCAGTACTGGTGATTTGAAAGCTCAGCTCTACCAGCTGGATGATTTGTGGGTAGACATACAGCCGTCCAGTGAGCTGCCTCAATATGAAATAGCGATTCAAGTGCCAGAATTCAACCTCGATAATTGGGTGGTGATTCGTGATGCTAGCCTTAACTTAGTGGCACATGAATCCAAATTAATCACTGGTCAAGGTGGTATCTCAGAGCTGACTATGAATCGGTGGAAGGTGATTGGCTGGCAATTGGATCTCAATCAAGACGCAACTCCAGCTATGCTTGCTGCAAAGCTATTAGATGACAATCAGGCGGTTATTCAAGACATGGTTATCAAGGAAGGTGATGAGGGCTATGATCTGAGTTTAAATGCTTTTGGTATGCCTGTTGTTATTGCAATGGCTGTTGACAGTGATGTCGGGGCAATCACTTTGTCGCAAGTGTTGGTTGAGACGGATCATGGGCACTATGCTTTGACAAAACCCGTGTTGGTTAATCTGAAGTCTTCTGGTATCCCGTTTGATGATGTGTGCCTAACTAATGATCAAGGTGCGAGGCTTTGTATACAGTTCAGTAGTATTGATAAGGACATTATTCATATAACCGCAAAAGATTTCCAGCTGAACAAGGCATGGCTGAAGTATACAGAGATGCCAGTACTTGATACCTTTTTAGAAGGCAAGCTCAATGGTTACGTCGATCTGTCATTGGTTCAACGCTTGCCTGTGCGAGGACAGCTAACGGTTGATGACATGAAGTTGAGTCAGCATGTGTTTATTAGCGATATCAAACATCTGTTCAAAATCAATCTAGATGGCACCTTATTCACAGACCTAACATCAGATAAGATTGTCTTTGATCACCGAAGTGCTGCTGATTTAGATCACGATGAGCACCCATCGACTATTAATGGTGAGATTGCCTATGATCGAGATGGGATTAAATCAATTAAAACATTACTCAATAGGCTATACCTCGTA
>DLBP01000056.1:0-8694 GCA_002480165.1 Proteobacteria bacterium UBA7821
TGGTACGTCGCCTAGACGAGCAGGTCGGTGTTTCAGATGTTTGGTTAATGACAAGAGATAGGTCTTTGGGCGAATTTGAGTGTCATGGTCATCAGACACGATTAGCCAGTGTTTGTGTGTCAGAAAAAGCCAGGTTCGCTGCATCACTGTCTGGTATCGTATCTAAGGTTTTTGTTGTGGATACCGATCCACATACTGAGCTAGCTGATCAAATATCGGATAGAATCGTCAGCCAAGTTCAAGACAACATTGAACCAGCCAATCAGCGATCGATAGTCTTATTGACTGATCCAAATATGGCGTCTGTGTTATTGAAATCGTGTCAATCTGCCCTCAGAGCTTCATCAATAGCCAGCCAAGTATACGATTATGACGACGTTATGTCTGGTGGTTTTGTGCAGGCAGCGCTACTGAGGTCACCACCTTGCTAAATATGATGGGCCAATCGCGATCATACTATTTCAGCCTGATCAGATTTTCATGGGAAGAAGATGATCTTGAAGTAGAGTTACTTGCCATTTTTTCTAAGTTGCGAGTCCTATTGTTGTCGATACAACAGTCGACGATTGTTTGTTTTCAAATCATGAGTGTCGCTGTGCGCATCATTATTGACTCGCTCATTTGGATTGTCCGCAGTTTTGCTTATTGTCGTCATCGGTTAACTGATGTTGTGACGCTCTACCAAGAGCGTTTGGTATCGGCTTGTGAGGCAGATCAGACCAATGATCAACCGCTCCAACTGTTTGGGATTGCTTTGTTTAGAACATTCATGATCGAATTTTTAGCCGGTTGTCGATTGATGTACCGCCTTTCTACTTTTGTTCATCTTTCAATTGCAATGGAATTGGGAACGCTGTCTATTCCAGAGCCAATGCGATCGGAATATAAAGCATCCATGGCTTCGAGTCTTTTCTATGGCTCTCTGTCAGCACTGGTATCGGTTAATATTTACACAACAACACTGAAAGCCGGTCTACTCATGCAGTCTGATCGATCGAGCTCAGATTTATCCAATGGCAGCGCTCTTGCCAATTAAGTTCGATAACTTTTCTCTAAGTTCGATAACTTTTCCATGAAAAAAGTGTCCGCAATCGATCTCAATTTTGTACTTTGTCTGAGTGATTTGTTGGAACCAAGCATCAACGTCCTGTATTGATATAATGTCATCTCGTAGTCCCTGCACCAGTATTAATGGTGCGGTAACTTGGTTGGGGCAGTCAGTGTAGCGTTCAATTGCTGGTGCAATAGCAATGATGAGACTCGTTTTCAATTGCAGGCTTGCTTTGATTGCGATGTATCCACCAAACGAAAAACCACAGATAATTAATGGTAAACCAGGGTTGTTGTTTTGTAGCCAATTCGCAAGCGCTATGGCATCGTGTGTCTCGCCAATGCCATGATCATGTCTGCCTTGACTGTTGCCAACGCCCCTAAAGTTAAATTTTAAATGGTTAATTCGATTGTCTCCGAGGCTTTTTGCCAATGTGGTGACAACTTTATTGTTCATGGTGCCATCATAAAGGGGATGTGGGTGACAGATGAGGGCGACGGCAATTGGGTTTGGAAAGCGATGATATTGATATTCAACCGGGTCATTAATATTGTCAAAAGATGAGACGGTTGTTGTTACTTGTGTCATACGCTTAGCATGTCAAAATCATCTTTCATGACGCCACAGTCTGGGCATGCCCAGTCGTCAGGCACATCCTGCCACCTAGTTCCAGGTGGGATATCACTGTCTGGCCATCCAATGCGCTCGTCATAAACAAATCCACAGATGATGCATAGATATTTTTTATAGTCTGTCATGGAATAGTTCCTATTAAATTCCAAATTGGTATGGTATATTACGGTATATATTACAGCTTTTCGGATAAATGATCAATGGTTTTAAAACAAGTCTCTAATGTCGAATGTTATGAACAAGCTAAGGGTGTGATACCCGGTGGAGTCAATTCGCCAGTTCGGTCTGCTAGGCAGGTCGCGGGAAAACCAATCTATGTTGATTCAGCACAAGGTGCTTATTTAGTTGATTGCCAAGGTCAGCGTTACATTGATTATATACATGCATATGGCCCAGTGATCTTGGGTCATGCCGATCCTGGGCTGAAAGCAGTGATTGCCTCGAGTGCCTCCACAGGCTGGGTTCATGGTCAGTGTCACCGCGCAGAAGTTGAATATGCTGCTTTGATATCAGAATTAATACCGGGTATTGAACAAGTTCGTTTGATGAATTCAGGCACAGAAGCCGCTATGACCGCTGTGCGGTTAGCACGTGCCGTGACCGGTCGTTCACACATCATCAAGTTTACTGGGCATTATCACGGGCATGCAGATGCTTTGATGCCTCAACCTGATTTAAGTGTGGATCAAATGAATGGCATACCAGCTGCGATTAGTGAACTAACACACACGTTACCCTTCAATGATCTAGAGGCTGCTCAGCGCCTGTTTGAGTCACTTGATGGGCAAGTGGCGGCTGTTTTAGTGGAGCCTATTGCGGGTAATATGGGAATGGTTTTTTCTAAGAAAGCTTTTTTAGTAGGGCTTCAGCAATTGTGTCGTCAATACCACTCGTTGTTAGTGTTTGACGAAGTGATGACCGGATTTAGAGTTGGTTTAACCGGTGCGGCAGGTTATTATTCCATACAGCCTGATTTGTGGATTTATGGCAAAGTCATTGGGGGTGGGTTCCCAGTTGGGGCTGTCGGCGGACCGCGTGAGTTAATGGAGCAGTTATCACCCATCGGTTCTGTCTACCAAGGAGGAACATTCTCAGCCAACCCAATGGTGGTTAATGCTGGCTTGTACACGTTAAAGCGCCTAATGCAATCAGGCGTTTACCGTCAGTTGAATGATTATACCCGTACATTGACAGCGGAGATACGGCGAATGTTTACAGCCCATGGTCTTGCTGTCCAAACGACTGCTTTAGGTGGGATGATGGGAATAGTTTTCCAGTCCAAGGCAGTTGAAACTCAACAAGATATTCAACAGGATTCTGTTGACCGGTATCAGTTTATTTACCATCGTCTATTGGGCCAATCCATCTTACTGCCGCCGTCTGCTTATGAGGCATTGTTTATTGGGTTGTCGCACGATGATGTGACGCTAACATTAACTTTAAAGGCGATAGAGCAGGTGGCGATAGATGGTGAGTTTGCTAACAATTAGCTACCGAATGGCTGCCTGCGCTATATCACCACTGCTATTTGTGTATGTGTGTTACCGGGCAATGATGGCCACTGCATTTTATCATAGCTTAAAACAGCGGTTTGGTGTCCTGTTACCGCATGAGCATAAACAAGACTTGATTTGGATTCATGCTGTTTCACTGGGTGAGAGTAAGGTGGCCATCACCGTGATGAAAGCGCTCCATCAACATTGGCCAACTGCTAGATTTTTGCTGACATCGATGACGGAATCTGGTTACGCTTATCAAGAGCAGTTTTCAGGTGAGCATGTGATGCATCAATATCTGCCCTATGATTGGTTTGGCTGGGTTGCGGCCCGATTTGTTAGACACTTCTCACCAAAGCTTGCTATTTTTATCGAGTCAGATTGGTGGCCTGGTTATTTGTTTGCACTGAAGTCACGATGTGTCCGCGTGGCTGTTTTAAACGCAAGGATGTCGCCACGTAGTCTTCGCTCATACCAAAAGATCAGACCGGTTATGTTGGAATTATTTTCAGCAGTTGATCTTTTTTGTACACAAGATAGAGCCGGTAGTCAACACCTGCTTGATTTGGGTGTCGAGCCGAGCCGTATCCAGCTGTGTGGTAATATTAAGTACGATGGTCATTATGTCCCCCATTTAGCCACCCAGTCCTTGTTTGATTCGATTACTAGGCTAAATATTTTAGCAGCATGTACGCATCCTGCAGAAGATCAGATTTGTTTTGACGCATGGAAAAATCTCAGGAAGACGAGAAGAGATTTATTGTTGATTATCGCACCGCGTCACATTGAGCGGGCTGGATCGATCGTGAGTTTCGTTACTAAACATGGTTATCACGCCGAGCGATTGACTCGGCTGAGTGGATGGTCTAAAGACTTGGATGTGGTGGTGGTTGATCAAATGGGCTGTTTGTCTAATTGTTACTCAAATGCTGATGCGGTCTTTTTGGGAGGTAGTTTTGTCAATCGGGGTGGTCATAATCCAATCGAAGCAGCATTAGCTGCCCGCTGTGTTGTTATGGGCCCGTCTCGTTTTAACATAAAATCGGTTGTATCTGAGTTGCAGGCTATTGATGCGATCGATTGTGTTGAAGATGCGTCACAACTAGAGGTGGCGCTTACTTGGTCCCTTGATCATCGAGCTAATTACATGAGTAAGGGGAGAAGGGCGCAGCAATTGATGTTGAATCAGGCTGGTCCGTTGCAGGATTCTTTGTTAAAAATATTGTCACTTTTGCAGACAAGTTAGACTATATTGACTATAATTACCTCAGTTGTCTAACCGTGCTTCCTATGACTTTGAATATAAAACGTTTTTCTGACTTAAATGCCTTATTGCAAGATTCATGCCAACAGTACTCTAGGCGCGCTTTTTCTAGCCACATGGGCACTACGATCACCTACAGGCAGCTGTATACTCAGTCTGAGTACTTTGCAAGAGTGCTTCAACATCAGTTTTCAGTCAAGCCTGGAGATAGGGTGGCTATCATGCTACCCAATACTTTTCAGCACCATATGGCTTTTTTTGGATGTATTCTTGCTGGGGCAGTGGTTGTCTGTGTCAATCCGCTTTACACGCCTAGGGAATTAAATCATCAGTTAAATGATTCGGGGGCAAAGCTGTTGGTTGGGTTAGATGTATTTGGTGATGTCGTCCAGCAGGGTATAGAAAATACTCTTGTGGATAATGTGATTATGTGTTCTATGGGTGACTGTTTAGGCTTAAAAGGTTTCTTGGTGAATATAATTATCAAGTATTTTAAAAAGAAAGTGCCGCGGTATCGTATTAATTCGGCTTATGCGTTTAAGTCCTTGATGAAATCTAGAGTAGGGCCGCTGGTGACGTTGTTGGATCGATCTTCAGAGCGTATTGCCTTATTGCAGTATACTGGAGGGACAACGGGGCTATCAAAGGGTGTTATGCTATCCCATCAAAATATCTTATCCAATATTGAGCAGTGTGCATCAGTTTCACAGTATCTGGATAAGCGGGATGGTCCCAGAAGGGTTTTATGTGCGTTACCTTTGTTTCATATTTATGCGTTGACGTCTATTTTTTTGTTGTCATTAAGGCGTGGAGATCAATTGATTTTAGTGCACAGTCCACGTGATATTTCGAGTTTGATTGCGATTATGATTGAGTATCGGCCACAGATTATCCCTTTAATCAATACGTTGTTTGCTCAATTAATCCGGCACAAGGCGTTTGATGATTTTGATTTCTCGGATGTTGATTATTGCTTGAGTGGTGGCATGGCTCAGCAATTACAGGTGTCTCAGCAGTGGTACGATAAAACAAAAACCGTAATTCATCAGGGATATGGGTTGTCGGAGACCTCGCCTGTTGTGTCGATTTGTCTAGAAAATAAGGTGGTTGACAATGTAGGCGTGCCTTTGCCAATGACCAAAATCGGTATTAGACATGTTCAGACAGGGGCTTGGTTGAAGACAGGTGAATCCGGTGAGATTTGTATTAAGGGGCCCCAAGTCATGGTGGGTTACTGGAATCGACCACAAGAGACAGCCGCTATTTTTGAGGATGGTTGGCTAAAGACAGGTGACATTGGCTGTTTGAATGAGCAGGGGCAGTTGGTGATTAATGATCGTTTGAAGGACATGGCTATCATTAATGGGTTTAATGTCTATCCTAATGAAGTTGAATCGGTTTTGGTGGGTTACAGTCATATTGAAGAGGCGGCTGTGGTTGGCATGGTGGATCAGTCGGGTAAAGAGTACTTGGTTGCTTACATTGTTCAGACTGGCAGTGGCTTGACCGTTAGAGAAGTATTGGATTATTGTAAAGAAAATTTGGTTTATTATAAGATACCCAGGTTAGTTTCTTTTGTTGATTCTTTGCCAAAGACGGCTGTTGGCAAAGTTTGTCGTAAGCGTTTGAGGCAAGCCTAAACCTTCTTAGCGTGACGTTTTTTTTGATCGGTATTTAAATGGTAAATTGCTATTTTTGAGTGGATCGAATTGGCTGTGGTTAACAATATGGCAAAATAGTTTGGCGGTTTGTTCGGCGTCGTAGAGTGCTGAGTGTGCTTCGTTTAAGTCATGTTGAATTCGGCAGGCATGCATCGCTCTTGCTAGTACGGTCTGGCCAAATATTAGGGCGCTTAGTGTGGCTGTATCAAACACACAGAATTGGTGTATGTCTTGTTTGATCTGACATCTTCTACTAGCTTGGATTAGAAACCCTAGGTCAAAATTGACGTTGTGACCAGTTAGAATAGCTTTTCTGCACTGATGTTTCTTGAGTTCGCTTGCGATGTGGAGGTTAATATCTTCTAATAAAGCCCTTTCTGTAACGGCCTGTCTGAACGGGTGATCTGGCCTAATGCCATGTATTTCCATGGCTTTTGGATCAAACTTGGCGTTTTTGAAGGGCTCGACATGGTAGTGAAGAGTCTTGTCGGGCACTAGCGTTGTGCCGTCATAAGCCAAAAAAACCAGCGCAACCTCCAAAACAGCATGGTTATAACAATCTAAACCACTTGTTTCAAGGTCTACAACAACGGGAAGGCTGTTGAAACGATCTTTGAAATTGTGATTTAAAGCGCCCATACTATTGTTGCTTCTCATCAAAGTAAGCAAAGAAATTTAGCTGGTTTTCAAGCGATTTTAGTCATCAACTAGCTGAACATCGATAGCTGATTGTCGATCGTTTCTATCTTCGATAGAGTATGACACTTTTTGACCATCATCAAGGCCTTGCAATCCTGATTGGGATAAAGAGCTGATGTGAACAAAAATATCTTTTTGGCTGTCATCAGGTTTGATGAACCCGTAGCCTTTGGTGGTGTTGAACCACTTTACTGTACCTGTTGGCATGTTTTTTCCTGTTAGTTTGGTTAAAAGAAATTAGCACTAATATTGCTAATTCCTAATTAAAGCACATCAAATAGAATAAATCTAGTATATTTTTCGGTTTTGTTTCATTCAGACGAACAGGAAACAAGCATAGCCAATCAAACATGCGATAATGAATCCATAAATGGTCGATAGAATGGCAGCTTGAGGAGCAACTGCAAAAATGGGAAAGAAAGCATCGCCATTCGTACTGATTGAATTACTCAGTTGAGCGGCTAATGGGATCAGGTGCTCACTATACAGTGAGGCGACAATGATTTGCGGTCCACAGCTTGGGATTGTGCCTATGATGCCAGTCACCAGTGGTAGCCACATCAGTTGTTTATCTAATAATTGGTGAATGTTGGAAACGATTGCGCCATGGAAAAAAGCAAGCAAGACATAGCCAAATAAAATCCACTTAAGAAGAAAATTACACGATGCGATTACCTGGCTTTGTTGGCCATGGCTGTGATTGTTTCGATTCAGTGCGTTCATAGCTGTCGGCCACAGTATCGCTACTATGGTCAACCATGCAATTAAATTAAACCAAAAGGGGGAAGCCGCTTGATTGAAGTACTCAGCCAATGCCAGTGTGGTTGCCAGACTCATTGATGTATACCAGTAAAGACAGTACGCTTTTGAAAAATGTTTATGGCAACACTCGTCAGATAGCTCCTGACAATAACGACTTGGTTGTGTCGCTAGACGGTGGCGATGGCTAACTAGGATGCCAACTAGAATGCCTGCTAGGATATTGGTGGCTATAATGAGGCAGTAGGTGGCTGGCTCTAGGCTGAGCAGGACGAATGCAGCATCTCCCATTGTTGCAGTTAAAGCTGCAATCAGACACGCTGGTGGTAATTGTCCACTGGCGTATTGTTTTAATATGATCATGATACCGGCACAGCCGGGGAACCCACCAAGAAAGCTTGATAGTGCAATATTTGCATGAGGTGACTGGTGATTAAACTTGAGAGAGATCCTTGTGTTATCATGGATTATTTGATACAATAGCATTGTTATAAATACAAATGGAATCATATCCATAATGCCACTTGATATCTGTTCTATTGCCATTTTCCTATCCCTTATTCGAAGTCTGTGGTAGTTATAGACTCTATTAGATAAATTGTCTACAAGGACCCGTCTTCATCTTCTATAATGTGGGTATTTTGTTGCCATTCGTGCACCAGTTTGTTGTTGTTGTCTCGAAAGTTGCCTGTGACAATTAGAATGAAATCGATGACTATCCATATGCCCAGGCCCCCAAGCGTCAGGGCCATCAAGACCCCCGTGACTTTTCTATTAACATAGAATCGGTGAGCACCAAGCCAGCCTAGAAACCAGCACAGTGCTGCTGCTGTTAGGCGTGTTTTGTTGGAAATGTCTGATCTGTTAATTGATAGCATGTTATATAATACTATGTCGACAACTCCCAAGTCAAGATGGTTTTGGCCTGCCTAGTTTTTTAAGTTGACAGGTTTGCTGTGATCGTATAATCTTGAACCTATAAATCAATGATGAGGAGCCAGCGATGACCCAAACTACCAATCCGAATAACCAAGAATCGACAAACAGAAGTTCGCCTTTTAGCCGCGCTGTGTTGCAAGTAGCTCACAATATAAGAAGCGTCGGCGGCGGCGGTGAAGGCAGCAGCAGCAG
>DLBP01000056.1:9064-27161 GCA_002480165.1 Proteobacteria bacterium UBA7821
TGTCTGGTATTGGTGGCATGATTGATCGTGTTAAAAACGCTCGTTCGGCAGATTTAATTCCAATCCGATTATGCGCTTTTGTGACTATGGCCGTCTGTTTGTTTTTCTCATTCTCCTACTTAGTTACACTTTTCACAGTATTGCCTGTAATTACAGCATGTACTATAGCCAATATTCAAGTTAAATTAGGTGCTGTACGAAATAAAGGCAACAGTAGTAATGTATCAGCCTACAAGCAACAGATTGCTAATAGCTGCACAGGTACAAGGTCAACAGAGTTGACATGGGTTGAGATTGCTTCTGAGTACTCCAGAATGGCTGCTTTGGGCTCTAGTAGCACATCGCACAGTGGGGTGCCGTCCGAAACTGCCCAGGAAGATCTACCCACGGCTTATCTTACGAGATTTTCTATGTTGAATAGTCAGAGCCGAGATAAGTTCATGCAATCTGTTGGTTCTCTTCGACCCAATTCTAGTTAGTGGTAGCAGTCGGTGACAGAGCTATTATTGTACAGTTCAAATCAGTCTAAATTAACCGAGTTAAACAAACTGTTTGAGCCATTTAGCCTGACGATACATCAGCCGTCTGATCTCGAGGTGACAACAGGCGTTAGTGAAACAGGAACTACTTTTCTGGAAAATGCGATTATCAAGGCACGCGATGGGTGCCGCCAGGCAGGTTTGCCATGTGTGGCAGATGACTCTGGATTGTTCGTTAACGCTATTGGTAAGCCTGGCGTCATGTCAGCTCGCTACGCAGGTGAGGGAGCTAATGATGACGATAACGTCAATAAACTACTCAGTGAGCTTAGATGGCATGATAGTGCTACTCATGCCGCTTCTTTTTATTGCTGTCTGGTCTATTTGCGGTCATTTGATGATCCAATGCCTCTGATTGCTGAAGGGGTTTGGCATGGCTCAATTATCAGTGAAAGAAGTGGCTCTAATGGTTTTGGTTACGATCCTATTTTTTATCTACCTGATCTCAAGAAGACCGTTGCCGAGTTAGATGTCGAGGTTAAGATGAAGCTCAGTCACCGAGCCAAGGCTGGTGAAGTATTGAAGCAAAAAATACAAATTGAGTATCAATCAGATGCTGAATAAACAAGTAGCGATGAGTGTGTGTCGCAGAAAGTGAGAACGCCTGTTGCCAAACAGCGTTGTTTTGGAGATCGCTCCTCTGGGCAAGTTTATGCTGATTACCATGATGCTGAGTGGGGCTGTGTGTCTAGATGTGATCGGTCACTCTTTGAGGCACTGGTGCTTGAGATTGCTCAAGCTGGCCTTAATTTCGAAATGGTCCTGTTAAAAAGGCCATACTATCGTACCGTTTACCGTGATTTCGATATTGCATATGCTGCCAACATGACAGACGAAGCACTGCAATCGCTCATGGGTAATCGTCAGATTATTAAGCACAAAAAAAAGCTATTGGCTTGTCGAACAAATGCAAACGTTATTTTAGATCTACAAAAGACATACGGTAGCTTTTATGACTTTATTTGGCAACAATTTGAATACAAGCCGATTGTTAATCATTGGACTACTTGGTCCGATGTTCCCTCATTTACAGAGGACAGCCAAGCGCTTTGTGCTCGGTTGAAGTGCTGTGGTATGGTCTTTATTGGGCCAACGATTATTTATTCTTTTATGCAAGCTGTCGGTATTGTTGATGATCATATCGAATCATGCTGGCTTAGGCAGCGTCATTAGTTGTTGCCATTCGCCATGTTTTACTATTCTTTAGTTTATTAATCGTATACTATTATGGATAGCAGTTCGAGTGGTTAACTGCTTACATAAATCATAGAAGATAACAGTGGTTGTCTATATTGGGTAGGAGCCTCTAAAGTGAGTGTTAGATTATTAATGGTTGTTGCTAACTTTTTGGCTTTATTGTTGTCGCTGTTTCTATTTGTAGTACACCTCAGTTTGCCCGATGTGACTTATCTAGATAACGCAGAATATATCTCACCATTACGAGTTTATACCCAGGACGGAGACTTGATAGGTGAGTACGGTAATCACGTTTTTTTTCCTGCCACTATTGATGAGATACCGCAATCACTCATTGACGCATTTGTAGTCACCGAAGACCAGCGATTTTATTCGCACAATGGTATCGACGTCTTAGGCCTGGTTAGAGCATTTAAGTCCCTCTGGGTTACCGGTGAAAAGTACCAAGGTGCTAGTACAATTACCATGCAGGTTGCCCGAAACTTCTTTTTAACTTCGAAGAAGACCTATTTAAGGAAGTTACAAGAAATCATCTTAGCGTACAAGATTGATCATCATCTAACCAAGCAAGAGATCATAACATTATACCTGAATAAAATTTACTATGGTCATAAAGCCTATGGTATTAAGGCGGCAGCCTATATCTACTACGGAAAAGATCTGGCGGCATTAACACTCAATGAGATGGCCTCCTTGGCCAGCCTGCCTAAAGCGCCATCACGTAACAATCCTATTGACAATCCAGTGGGTACACAAGCCAGACGGGATTACATTTTATCGAGACTCTCACAGTTTAATTACATTAGCCATCTCGATTACGAACGAGCGATTCGTGAGCCTGTAATAGCCCATTCGCGTGGGCCGAACATTACCGTTGATGCCCCTTATGTTGCTGAGATGGTTCGTCAACAGCTGTTTGAGAAATATGGTGATGAT
Organism: Proteobacteria bacterium UBA7821; assembly: GCA_002480165.1. GTDB lineage: Bacteria > Pseudomonadota > Gammaproteobacteria > Comchoanobacterales > Comchoanobacteraceae > UBA6594. The sequence goes on from DLBP01000056.1 coordinate 11,737, forward strand.
GCCTATAAAAAGGGCCTTCATGTCATCACGACCATTCAGAGTGACATGCAGAGAAATTTACAAGATCAAATCCTGTTTAATTTATTAAAATTTCCCGATATGCATAAGGTGTCAATCATGGGAGAAGATTACTCTAAGCGCTTTGGTGAGCATGAACCGTCTTGGGTGAATCAGTTAAGCAAGGAGCGTCCTTTTTCAGTTTTTTTGCCAGCTTTGGTTATCGATAATGAGCCTGTCGCCCAGATTATGTTGCCCGATAGGCAAATCGTTTTTGAGGAATCGGTTTCCCACTTACCGCTGGATGTAACACCGGGTCAATTGATTTATCTTAAACGGATCGCTGAGGAAAAATTTTCTTTTGTCAAAATTCCTGAAATAGAAGTGGCCTCTGTTGTTTTGGATTCGAAAACAGGCGCCATCATGGCTTTGATTGGTGGTTTTGATTTTGGTCGGAGTCAATACAACCGAGTGACTCAGGCTAAGCGTCAAGTGGGATCATTAATCAAACCATTTTTGTACGCATCTGCTTTGGACAATGGGTACACCTTGGCTGATACCATTAACGACAGTCCGTTGGCCATGGGAGGAGAGGGCGCTTGGCGGCCTAAAAATGCCGGAGTTCGCTTCTTGGGGCCTGTACGGCTTCGCTGGGCACTGATGAGTTCTCTCAATTTGGCAACGATTCGATTGGTTAACGATATTGGTCTTCCAACTGTTAGGAGTGATGTGGCCCGTTTTGGGTTTGATTTGGCTGACTTGCCTGACTACTTATCACTATCCTTGGGCAGTAATGTCTCAACACCACTTGACTTGGCTGCAGCCTATGCGACACTTTCCAATGGCGGTTTACAGGTAACCCCCGTTCTAATTGACCGCATAGAAGATGATGCTGGTACCATCATACAGTCTTATCAGCATGCTGATAATCAACGGGTTATCAGTGAGGTGACTGCCTTTATGATCAATGATGTGCTGAGGGATACAGCAGCCAGAGGTTCTGCAAAAAAAGTAGCCAGTTTGGGTAGAGATGATCTGGCAGGAAAAACAGGGTCGACGAATGAGGATGTTTGGTTTTGTGGCTACAATGCTGATATGGTGTCGTTGTTGTGGCTGGGATATGATGATCATCGGTCTCTCAATTACTTTTCTAGTGAGATGGCGCTCCCACTTTGGGTTTTAAATTTTCATGCGATCAGCGGGTTAGTGATGCCAGCAAAATTCATTAAGCCAGCAGGGGTGATCAGTGCACGGGTTAATGATTCAACGGGTCTTCTGACAGATTCGTATGATGATCATAGTGTGTTTGAATATTTTCGGTCAGATGATAAGATTAATAAACCGATATTATCTGACAGTCGAGATCTGGTTAGTGATGATTTTGTTGCAAATGTATTTAGTTGACGGACTAAAGTGAGAGTCATTGTTGAAGTTGCGTTATTGTCAGGGCATTACCCTGTCTATGATTATATTGCTGATGGAGATTTGGCCATCGGTCAGTTGATATGTGTGCCCGTCAGGCGCAATATATCAACAGGCATTGTGCTTGCCTGTAAACAAAAGACAGCCATCGTTGATAAGAAGCTTAAGTCAATTACTGAGGTGTGTCACCCCATCTCGCTGCACGCGATATGGCCAACCATACTCTGGTGTGCCAATTACTATCACTGTCCAGTCGGCCAGGTGGCCAAGTTAGCTTTGCCAGGTATATCTGAGTGTAAGCGGTATGAAGACCTCGACTTGTTATCACAGATATTTCGTATTCTGCCGGTTGCTAAACCTAGGTTATCACCAGCTCAAAATAAGTTGTATGATCGCATTAAGACTGACCCGAAAGGGGTTAGTTTATCTATTTTGATGGCCGAGGGTTTTAGGCAGCAGACAATCGATAAATTACTCATGCAACAGGTAATAGAGAAGCGCTTGCCCGATGAGCGCGCCTTATGTCTGGATGCGTCGATGCAGTTAAATCAGAAACAGCAGGCTGTCGTTGATTCGGTTGGTTTGTCTGATGGTTTTGCTACCCATGTCCTGTTTGGTATCACTGGTAGTGGTAAGACAGAAGTTTATTTTGGTTTAATTGAGAAAGTGATTGGTCATCACAAGCAGGCTTTGTTGTTAGTGCCAGAAATCGGGTTGACGCCCCAAATGCTGTCAAGGATTCAGCGCCGATTTTCTGGATTGCGTCTTTTGGTGACTCATTCAAAATTATCTGCTGTTGAACGTTTGAGAGTCCTGAAAACCATTCATCAAGATGATGTTGATGTAGTCATTGGAACAAGAAGTGCAATTTTTTCCCCATTGCTACGACTTGGTATCATCATTCTGGACGAGGAGCATGATGCGTCTTATCGGCAGCAATCTGGCCTTAGATATTCTGCTAGAGATCTGGCTGTTATTCGCGCTAAACAAGTGGGTATTCCCTTGATGCTTGGTTCAGCTACACCTTCTCTCGAGTCTTTACATAATGTGTCTACTGGTCGCTATGAGTGTCATTATTTAACGCAGAGGCATGGTCAGTTCCAGCAGTCATCTGTCCATGTTTTAGACATCCGGGGTCATCGGCTAATCCATGGGATTGATCCGAGAATAGTTGAGAAGATTAGGCAGAATATAACACAGAGTCGTGGTGTGCTGGTATTTGTTAACCGACGTGGTTATGCGCCTGTTTTGTTATGTCGTGCTTGTGGTTGGTCATGCCGATGTGATGCATGTGACAGTTATATGGTCTGGCATCGATATTTAAATGGTCTCCAGTGCCATCACTGTGGTAGAACCCAGCCGCTACCGGTATCGTGTCAATCTTGTGGGGGTGAAGATACCCTGGTTCCGGTTGGTTATGGTACTGAGAGAATGGAGTCTGTTCTAAAAGAGTTGTTTCCTGATCAAACCATTGTTCGTGTTGATCGAGATAGTAAAGTGGATATCTCGACTTTAGCCAGCCAGTTATCGTCCGGTGAGGTTGATATCGTTATAGGGACTCAAATGCTAGCGAAAGGCCATCATTTCCCATCATTATCATTGGCTGTTATTGTGGATGTTGATGCGGCTATCTACTCGAGTGACTTCAGGGCAATTGAAACACTGATGCAAACTTTAATGCAGGTGGCCGGACGTGTTGGGCGAGGTGCTGCGCGTGGTGAAGTCGTTGTTCAGACGCACCAGCCCAATCACCCTCTATTTCGAGGATTGCTGGAACAGGATTATCAGGCTTACGCTCAAACGCTGCTATCAATTCGTCTGCAAAGTCGGATGCCGCCATATAGCTTTTTGGCATTGTTGCGTTGTGAGTCTCGTTCGGTTGCAGTGAATCAGGCTTTTCTTAATCAGATTAGAGCGCTCGCTGAGGTTAGGTATGATTTAGATGTTTGGGGGCCGGTTGATGCTCATTTGGCAAAGAAGAATCACGTTTATCGACATCAGCTTTTATTTCGTTCAAGTAAGCGGTCGTATTTAAACCAGTTGGGTCGCGATGTCCTGTCTTGGTCATCGGCAATGTCTGACAAACCGGTGGTCTGGTATCTCGAGATTGATCCGTATGAAGTCTGTTAAAGACACGATATTGATTCAATGGTGAAGGGTGTTATACTATCACTGCATGACATAATGGGAATCGCATGAATCATAAATGGCAGACACTAATTCAGCGCTCTTTTTTATTGATATTCCTACTCGTTCCAGTGAGTGGTGACTACAGTGCGAGTGTTTCTGTGTATCAAGATGACTACGACTTGAAACAGGCCAGTTCTGAAGCATTGGAAAAGCTATTTATCAGACTAACTGGTAATCCCTTTGTTGTAACAACACCCGGCGTTTATCAGGCTTTTCAGCATGCGCACCAATGGATAAATAGCTATGAGCAAACTGTAGATGGTGACACGGTTTTGCTTCATGTGTCTTTTGATCAGATCAGCGTTGATCGTTTTTTTAAGTCGCGGCATCTGCGTATATGGATGGAAGAAAATCGACCAGAGACTCTGGTCTTGACACTCGATGGTGAATGGGAAACGGATATCGTACAATTGGCACAGCAGCGCGGTTTGGTGGTGAAGACTAAGCGGGATGTCGCTGCTGCAACAGAGCAGGAGCTGGTTCAAATAATGAAAGAGTCGAATGCCAGTTATTTATTACGTCAAGTCAGCGAGAAACGCTGGTCGTTATTGAACTTGGATGGTGACTGGGAGGCTGTCTTTGAAGTGGATGATTACCTGGGTTTGATTGACCAGTTAATGGTGTATTATGTTGAGTATTCAAGTGTGCTATTTGGACTTGATCAAAAGGTGGTTAAGGTAGTTTTGAAAGGTGTGTCGCATTATCAGGATTTAAAGGCTGTGATTGACCAAATTAAACACAATAAGCTAGTGAATCGAGTGGTGGTTGACAACATTCTAAATCATGACTGTGTGTTAACCGTGGAACTGTCTGCTGGTTTGAATGATTTAAGGTCATGGTGGTCTTCAGTCGATGGGTGGCAGTCTTGCGACTCGGATTTGGGATTGTGTTTTGTGAGAGATGTGAATTAATGAGCCATCCACTATCTCAGTTGTCTTTTGACTTCATGGCCCCTAACGACTGTACGCTTGAATCTTATTTTTGGGGAGCTAATACACAAGTTCGATCCTGCTTCGAGACAATGCTCGCAGGTGGGCATTCATCACAGCGATTTGTTTTTCTCTACGGCCCAGCTGGGTCGGGTATTACTCACCTGCTGAAAGGTTTTTCTCATGCGTTACAACAAGGGCATTGTCAGGTTCTCTATTTGTCTTTCCGTGCACTGTCCCAGTATCCTAGCTATTTTGGCCAATGGGATGCGGTAGAATGGCTGATTTTAGATGACGTTGAATTCATAGAAAATAGTTCAGAGTGGCAGGAACGTGTGTTGGCTTTATATGAGTCTTTGTTGCCAACTAAGACCCGATTATTGATTGGTTCTCACTGTTCACCACGTCAGTTAGATATTGCTCTACCAGATTTAAAGTCTAGATTGATGAATTTTTGGGAATATCGCTTGGAGTTGATGTCGGATGAGGATAAGGTGCTCTGTCTAGAGTACATCACGCGGCAACAGGGGCTCATGGTTGACCGTCCAGTTCTTGAATACATGCTGGCTCATATGGCTAGGAATGTCGGTCAAATGTTAGTGATGCTTAAGTCAGCAGAAAGCGTCGCCTCTATCAACAAAACAAAAATAACCATTCCGATCATTAAGTCGATTGCATCAGGATTGCGTTAATTTGTGAGTGATGTTCGCTAGCCGATTGCCTAACTGGTTACACAGTTTCTTTTCGATTTTGTCGATGGGCTGGGTGTTTGAAGGGCCCGACATGTGAGACGCGCCGTAGGGTGTTCCACCCGTCGTTGTTTCAATTAATGCGGTATTCGTGTAGGGTATTCCAACAATAATCATGCCGTGATGTATGAGCGGGATTGACATCGTTAGTAGGGTAGATTCGTGGCCGCCATGCAAGCTGCCTGTTGACGTGAACACGGCCGCAGGCTTATCGGTTAGGTTATTATTAAACCACAGTGATGTGGTGCTATCCAAGAAGTGCTTCAATGGCGCAGCCATATTACCAAAGTAGCAAGGACTGCCAAGAGCTAGTCCGCTGCAGGATTTTAGCTCGTCAAGTGTGGCGTAGGATTCATCTGATGACTGATCTTGTTGATTACCAATGGGCTTAACAGTCCTTATCTTGGCTGATAGTGATGTGTCACTTGAATCAATGCCAAGGGCAATCTCTTCGGCCATTTTTTTTGTGTAGCCGCTTTGGCTATAATAAAGGACTAGAATGTATTTATCGCTCATTGAGCTCGGATGTGTTATGGCGCTGGCTGACTTGGTCTTGGTTAACCCAGTGGGAAATGCTTCGCTCACCTTGCTGCCAGCTCAACCAGATTTCATCCTTTTTGTATTTACACGGCCAATACAATATTCCTTTCTCTAGGTCGTCAATGATGCAGCCCATGTCTAGCAGTTCGTCTATTTTCTTTTCTAAACCAGACTTTAACAATTTAATATCACAGCTGGTGTTGGTGTAGTCATCAATGCTGTTGTTGTACTCTAGCTGCTGATACTCAGTTTCATCGAGCTTGTTCAGTGCGCTAGACAACTGGGCGTTGATAAAGACAATCTGATTGAGCCTCAATTCAACGGATGGGATGAGTTCGTTGACTTCTTCTATTGTGTAGTATCCTGCTTTTTCCATTCGGGCAAACTCCGTAACTGATGTATTAAATATAGCATAAACTTCTTTCCTTTGCCATGATTAATGTGTTTAAATACATTTGGTTTAGCCAATGTGTATTTGTTTTTATGTATCCAGCGTCCGACGTATTAAGAATTCTGGCCGCAGAGTCCATTGAGTTGGCCCGCTCTGGTCATCCTGGTATGCCTCTTGGAATGGCGGATATTGCGACCGTTCTCTATCATTCATTCATGCGCCACAACCCCAACAATCCACATTGGGTCAACAGAGATCGTTTTATTTTATCCAATGGGCATGGTTCCATGCTTCAATACGCCGTTTTGCATTTGACAGGATACGATCTGTCGATTGATGATTTAAAGTCATTTCGACGGTTGGGCTCAAAAACACCGGGTCACCCAGAATATCCAGAGGTGCCTGGCGTCGAAGCAACAACTGGACCATTAGGGCAGGGCTTAGCCAATGCTGTTGGGATTGCTTTGGCTCAAAAGCATCTGGGAGAGCGATTTAATCGTCCAGGCTTACCCATTTTAGACTATTTTACCTACGTTTTCTCAGGTGATGGATGCTTGATGGAAGGCATTTCCCATGAAGCCTCATCCTTAGCTGGTCAATGGTCACTGGGCCATTTAATCATGATCTGGGACGATAACGGAATCAGTATTGATGGTAAAACAGCGTCGTGGTTTTCAGAAGATGTGTGTCAGCGGTACTTAAGTTATGGTTGGCACGTTATCGATAACGTCGATGGACACGACCCTATTGCCATTCATCAGGCTGTGACTCAAGCTCGATTGAATTTGAAACAGCCAACCTTGATTCAGTGTCAAACCACCATTGGTTTTGGTTCACCGAATCTCGCTGGGTGCCCATCTGTCCATGGAAAACCGCTGGGTGCGAGTGAGATGAATCAGCTTAGGAATCAGTTGAACTGGACGCATGAGCCATTCAGTATACCGTCTAGTATTTATGACCAGTGGGATGCTAAAGCAGCCGGGAAAATACACAACGATGCCTGGCTCGACTTATGGTCTTCTTATCAATCTCAATATCCAGAAGCCGCTAAGCAGTTAGAGCTCATCTGGCAAGGTCGATTACCAGATGCCTACAATAATTGTGTTGATCACCACCGCATGTCTTGGCTAACTCAAGATCGAGCGATGGCTACGCGCCAAGCATCGAACCAAGTGATAGACGCGTTAGCTCAGTCTATTCCACAACTAATTGGTGGTTCAGCAGATCTAACCGAGTCCAATTTAACCAAAGTGCCTTACCAAATCCCATTCCATGAGACAACACCACAGGGGACCTACTTACATTATGGGGTTAGAGAATTCGCGATGTTTGCCATTGCCAATGGGCTATCTGTCAGTCACATGATACCCTATGTTGGTACTTTCTTAGTATTTATGGATTACGGTCGAAATGCGATGAGAATGGCCGCGATGATGCGTTTGAGAGTTATTTTTATTCTCACACACGATTCTATTGGATTGGGGGAAGACGGCCCGAGCCATCAGCCAGTCGAACACCTAGCAATAGCACGCCTAACACCTAATCTAAATGTATGGCGCCCCGCCGATTTGGCCGAGACCGCTGCGGCATGGCACCACAGTCTGTTGAGAGTTGATGGGCCAAGTGCGATTGTTTTATCTCGTCAGTCTGTACCACCTATCTCACACCAGGAGAGCGATGGTGTAGCGATGACTTATGGGGCTTATGCCGTTTACGGTTATCAAGATAGCTCTGTTGACTGCTTGATTTTAGCAACAGGCACCGAGGTGTCACTGGCTATCAGTGTCGCACAGCGGTTATCCCAATCTAACTATACCTGTCGTGTTGTCTCGGTACCATGCCTAGAAATTTTTATGCAACAGCCAGTGCATGATCGAACTGAGCTTTTATCAGCCGCTCCTTGCCAGGTCGTCATTGAAGCGGCGTCTCAAGCATTGTGGGAGCGGTGTTTGAATCGAATTGATCTATTTTTTGGTATCGATGATTATGGCCTATCGGCACCAGGACCCGATGTGTATGAGCATTTTGGCTTAACAGAAATGAATATATCCACTAAGATTTTTGACTTTTTAACTGAGATAGAAACATGCGTTTAAAGAAACGAGTAGCAATCAATGGATTTGGACGAATTGGTCGAGTGCTCACCAGAATCTATCTGGAAAATCCAAGTCGGTTTGATTTTGATTTGGTTGGTATCAATACACCAGGTGATGCTGATAGCGTCCTCTATTTGTTAAAATATGACAGCACACACGGTGTATTTAAGCCACCGGTTATATTAAATGGCAATCAATTGGTTTGTGGCAATCAATCAATCCAACTGTATTCAGAAAGAGAACTACCCAAGAGATTCTGGTCTGATCAACAAGTTGATTACGTACTCGATTGCTCAGGGTTGTGTCGAGACAAAGCCAGTGCTATCAAACACTTAGATGCTGGTGCTCGTAAGGTATTACTTGCTTCTCCAGCTAAGGGCGTGGATCGAACCGTTGTTTATGGGGTTAATCACAACGAGATGTTGCCAGATGATCAAGTGATCTCCTGTGCGTCATGCACCACTAACTGTTTAGCACCCATTGCATTTGCTTTGAATCAGATGTTTCAAATAGAGTCAGGATTTATGACAACAGTCCATGCCTATACCAATGATCAAGCATTGATTGATAGACGGCACAAAGATTACCGTAGAGGCAGAGCGGCTGCTGAATCAATTATACCGACATCAACTGGTGCCGCAAGTTCCATTGGTGAGGTATTGCCTCAACTTGCAGGACGGCTGTCAGGTAACGCGCTAAGGATCCCAACTGGTAATGTTTCTCTGCTTGATTTGAGTGTCACACTTGGGAAGCCTGTGGATGCCAGCCAAGTGATTGATTGCTTTAAACAGTATGCTGAAGGCCATTTAAAGGGGATTATTGCACTTAATGATCAACCGCTTGTGTCGGTTGACTTCCTACAACACGAAGCTTCTGCTATTGTTGATGCCACTCAAATCTATGCCCGTGAAGCCATGTTAAAGATGAGTGCCTGGTACGACAATGAATGGGGCTATGCCTGTCGGATGCTCGATGTGACACAATACCTACAAACGCAAGTAGAGACCAGTCATGTATGAGTTAGCACTATCCGGTAAGATTATTTTATTGCGAGTTGACTTTAATGTCCCACTGGATGGTTGCCAACAGATTGTTGACGCCAGGCGAATCGAACAAACATTACCAACGATTCGCTATCTTCTCAAACAGGGAGCTGGGGTTTTATTGGTATCACATTTAGGCCGCCCAACTTCAAGAGCTGATCAGCATTTATCCTTAAAACCCGTTTTTGAATATTTACGTACGCGATTTGAACAGTCGATACAATGGTTGCCGAATTGGCCTAAAATTCCACACATGATGCAACCAGGATCGTTGGCTATAGCTGAAAATATTCGCTACCACGATGGTGAAATATCGAACGATCAGTCACTGGCAAAACGCATGTCTCATGGTATCGATGTCTATGTATTTGATGCGTTTGCCTGTGCGCACAGACAGCACGCATCAACGGCTGGTATATTAGCCTATGTCGACGAGGTCGCAATAGGGTTATTGGTACAAAAAGAAGCCCACCAATTAGACTTTTTATTATCAGATGAGTCAAAACCAATGGTACTTATCATGAGCGGTGCAAAAGTAGCCACCAAATTGCCTTTGCTCGAGCAGTTACTCCCTAAGGTTAGTGTTGCAGCGGTCGGTGGTGTGTTGGCTAATACACTATTACAACATGCTGGATTTGAAGTCGGACAGTCGAAGGTTGAACCGCTCGACCACAATACCGCTAAGCAGCTGTTGAGCTGTAGTCATTTATTATTGCCAGTGGATGTGGTGGTCCAACGTGGAGACAGTATTGAAACAGTCGATGTGAAATCAGTTCAACCTCATGATTGTATTTATGACTTAGGTCCTAAGAGTGTGACCCAAATAAGCCAATATTTGTCAGGTGTACGAACCATTTTTTGGAATGGGCCGCTCGGTTACTTTGAGCAGCAGCCTTTTGGGCAAGCATCGATTAATTTGGCCAAACGTATTTTAGAATCACAGACACATACGGTAATTGGAGGGGGGAATACTATGGCTGCTATCGATGCAGTTGGTGAGGACTCTCCTAATGTGTTTTGTTCTACCGGAGGTGGTGCTAGCTTAACCTATTTGACTGGATCTGGCTGTCATATTCTCGAAAGCATTCATGAAAAACAGGATGGTGGTTTTGTATAGAAGAACTAAGCTAATCTTAACACTGGGGCCGTCTTTAGATGATCGAGACACATTAGTTGATATGGTCAAGCAAGGTGCCAATGTTTTTAGAATCAATTTCTCTCATGGCACTTACGCAGACCACTACAAAAGGGTGCAGCTTGTCAAAGAAGTGTCTACTGAACTCGGTGTGGTAACCGGTATTTTAGCCGATCTTCAAGGGCCAAAAATTCGAATAGCACAGTTTGAAAAATCCGAGGTGATATTATACAAAGGTCAAGACTTCTTTATAGAGACAGCTTTGGATAGCAAATCACCTGGAACGAGTTCAGGTGTATTCAGTGATTACGCTGCTTTAGTAAGTGATGTGACCGTTGGTTCAGTGATCTTACTGCGGGATGGCTCAATAGCGTTAGAAGTTATCTCTATCAACGGTTCTCGAGTGAACTGCCGCGTTCTCAAGGGTGGGTTGTTAAGAGATAATGCGGGTTTAAATCTTCAGGGCGGTGGAATATCTGCTTCGGCTATCTCGCAAAAAGATATGGATGACGCCCGCTACAGTATTGAGTTGGGTGTTGACTTTGTTGCGCTGTCTTTTGTTAAGTCTGATCAAGATATCAGGACGATCCGTTCTTTTTATGAACAGCACGATTACCCCATCACTATCGTTTCAAAGATAGAACGGATCGAAGCACTCGAGAACTTAGATGCCATTGTACAAGTGTCTGATGCTGTGATGGTGGCTCGCGGAGATTTGGGTGTTGAAGTTGGTTATGCAGATCTACCATCCATCCAAAAAAATATCATAAAAACAGCCAAGAAATATGCTAAGCCTGTGATTGTTGCTACTCAAATTCTTGAATCAATGTGCACTAGCCCTGTGCCAACTAGAGCTGAGGTATCCGATGTTGCCAATGCAATATTGGACGGTGCAGATACCTTGATGTTATCATCTGAGAGTGCAATTGGTGACTTTCCACGAGAAGCACTTGAGGTGCTCAATGAGAGTAGCTTGAGTGCAGAAAAGTATATGATCAATGAAAATAAAATAGAGCAAGTTGCCTTTCCTGACAGTTCATTAGATGTGTCTATTGCCTACTCTGCGATTTATTTGTCCCAGAATGTGCCTATTTCTGCTATTGTGGCTCTGACAGAATCGGGTGAAACAGCTTTTTGGATGTCTAGAAGTTATACGAATGTTCCAATCATTGCGTTAACACCAGATGCGCGGTCACAACGAAGGCTACTTCTTTTTAAAGGTGTTCACCCCTATACATTTGATTATTTTTCGAAATCCAGTTCAGAGCTCTATTCTGCTGTGATTGATTTTGTACGCGATAGATTCTCAGTAAAAGTCGGTTCATACATTTTATTGACAAGAGGGCAACAAATCGGTATACCTGGGAAGACAAATAGTCTAAGATTGATAGAAGTTTTGTGAGGTAGGTTTTGTCAGATTGGTATTCGGTATTGTTTTTAGTTGGGGCGTTCTTCTCTGCCTGGTTCCTATACCGTGTGATTAAAGATCAGCCTGAGCAGTTTTCATCTAAAAACTTGTTTAAAACCACGTTAACTCTTGGTTATTTGGCTGTCGTTTTAATTGCTGTCATGGCCATATCCATTTTATCGCTTAGGTCTTAGCTTATGTTGTTATCTAGCTTTCTTAAACTCGTTGAAAGTACCCCGTTCAAGGTCATACAAGAACACAGTAAAATTGTTTCCCGAGCACCAGCCCACTTGAGTGATTTATTTCACGCGATTGCTGAGGAAAATTGGCAGGTCGCAAAAGAGTGTCATGATGCGATTTTAGTCGTCGAACATGAAGCTGATGTATTGAAGCGGGATATTAGACACAACTTGTCTAAAAATCTTATGTTACCGGTTGATCGAACCGATATTCTAGAATTAATTGTTATGCAAGATCGGATTGCAAATATCACAAAAGATATCTCTAGTATGCTGATAGAAAGACAAATTAATTTACCCGAAGTAACACAGTTGGATTGGTTTGCTATCTGTGAACAGACCATCATGACCTGTGGCTATGCCAGAGATATGGTGCAGCAGTTAAATATAATCGTCGAAACAGGTTTTGTCCTGGATTCGTTGTCAGGAATACGGTCACTACAGGAAAAACTTGATGAGTCTGAACACGCATCAGATGTGTTACAATCTAAAATTAGAGCAGGATTATTTGCTCATGAAAAACACATGTTACCAATCGATGCCGTATTTTTGTACCAAATTAATTATCAATTGGGTTTGATATCTGATGTGTGTCAACATGTAGGAGCACGATTTGTGCTGATGGTGTCAGTATAGGAGTTTAAGTTATGTTAGATCTCGATAAACTAAATGGTTCATTACAGAGCTTTATTAAAGAAAAGATAAAAGATTTTTCCTGTAAAGTCGCCATCGTTTCAGGGTCTGGTCAAGGGTTTATTGGTGAGAAAATGGAGGTGTTACAATCTATTCCATTCACAGATATTCCCGGTTTTAAGGCAACGGGTGTTTCTGGCCATGCTGGCCAAGTATTGCTAGCCAAGTCAGCCGGTGTGCCAGTCCTCTTTTTTAAAGGTCGTTTTCATTGGTATGCAGGCGCGACAGCTACTCAGTTTCATGCGATGATGCAGTTATCACAGTTGTTAGGCTGTGAGACCGTATTATTAACCAATGCGTCTGGATCACTCAATGCAACCATGCATCCAGGTGAATTAGTCATGATCGATGATCACATTAATTGGCAAACGAATCCATTAGCTGGTGCGGTATTTGGCGGCAAGACCATGTTTGTTGATATGGGTCAGCCTTACTCAAAAGATATTCAAAATATGCTGTCGGATAGTGCTTCCTCTAGTCAGATTAAACTGCATACTGGCACATACATGGGTGTGATGGGCCCTAACTTTGAAACGCGTGCCGAAGTTAAATTATTTAGACAGATGGGAGCTGATGTTGTCGGGATGTCAACGGTTGCAGATGTATTGGTCGCACGTTTTTATCAACTAAAAGTAGGTTGTGTGTCTGCGGTTGTTAACTTTGGTGCTGGTATGGCGGCTGATCAGTTGTCTCATGATTTAACACTCGACAGAGCTCAACAGTCCTCAGAAGCTTTGCAACAGCTACTGACTTTGTTTATACAAAAATACCATTCATTAGAAGCACATTATGCTAGCTGATCTAAGTATACACATTGTCTTGGCACTGCTATCAGGCTTACTGATGGCGTGTGCTGTAGGTGCCAATGATGTTGCAAACGCCATGGGAACATCTGTGGGCTCAAAAGTAATCTCTCTCAAACAAGCTGTTTTGATCGCTGCTATATTTGAAGCTTTTGGTGCCATGTTTGCTAGTTCTGAGGTGACAACCACTATTCGACAAAGCGTTGTTGATCTAAGTTATTTTGAAACCGATATTCAAGCTTTAACATTGGGTATGGTAACCTGCCTACTCGCATCAGCTACTTGGCTGATTTTAGCGACTTATTTTGCCTGGCCAGTATCAACTACACACAGTATTATTGGCTCACTTGTTGGTTTCGCCTATCTAGTTAAAGGACATGATGCCATCCACTGGATGACATTGACTGGGATTTTTCTTAGTTGGCTAACGGGCCCACTCATCTCGGCTCTAATTGGATACTTGCTATTTCGCTCTATCCAGCGATTGATTCTATCGAACGTAAAACCTATTCGATGTGCAAAGTTCTTCTTGCCTTTTTATGGTAGTTTAGTAGGTTTTTTTATATCCTTACCAGTTTTGTTAAAGCAGTTTGAGTCCATGCTACCTATCGTGATGTATTCAATTTTGGTTGGTGTTTTGTTTTCTATTCCTGTATTAGTAATATCATGGCGTTCTGATTATGACGAATTACTGCCACTAGACAATCAATTATCAGCAGTGGAAAAGATGTTTGGTGTGCTCGTAGTGATGACGGCATCTTTGATGGCATTTTCTCATGGGTCAAATGATGTTGCTAACGCAATCGGCCCATTGTCGGTAATTATTGGCCTAGAGCAGCATGGCATTGCAGCATTAAGCCAATCAGAGATACCGGCCTCTTTACTGTTGTTTGGTGCAGGAGGCATTGTCATTGGCCTAGCTGTGTATGGTTATCGTATTATTGAGACCGTTGGCAATCAGATCACATCGTTGACTCCAACAAGAAGTTTTTCTGCTCAATTGTCTACTTCTGTCGTTATGGTAGTGGCAACCTGTGTCGGCTTGCCAATCTCAACAACGCAGATCTTGGTTGGGTCTATTTTAGGGGTAGGCATGGCTAGAGGGTTACAAGCGTTGAATATCAGGATTGTCAAAAATATATTTATGTCATGGGTGGTGACTTTACCATCTGGCGCCTGTTTATCTATAGTCTATTACATCATTCTAGATTACATGATTTATTAGTTGGTAATAGTTAATACCGGTTTTTATCAAATCATGACTCGCCTTGTCAGTGTTAACCCATCGAATTATGAGAATGGTCGTTTTTGTGTGATCAGTTACAAGATTCTGAAACAAAAGAGTTCAATGGCTGTTTAATCAATGTGGCAAGCGTATGCTTAGCTTAGGTTAAGCCTGGTCATTCTTGCATCAGTTAGTGAATCTATTCTAGGGAATTAGTTTACTTAGTTAATAGATATAATAATTATTAATATGTGATAATATTACAGTGTCTTGACATAAAATAAGGAAAAATATTTGGATGCCAACAGGAAAAAAACAAATGTTAGAAAGGGTGAAGCAAGATAACAGAACACTCAGGTTTGCTTCACCAGAGTTAAAAGTTGATCGAAAAGTCGTCTTAGCAGCAATAAGTCAAAATGGCTTACACTCCAGTATGCTTCAGCCGCATTAAAAAATGATCGAGACTTTATTTTAAATGTTATGAATCAAAATGGTGAGGCGCTCCAGTATGTTCTCCCTCAGTGGAAAGATGACCCTGACATTGTGCTTGCGGCACTCCAGCAAA
>DLBP01000061.1:0-2194 GCA_002480165.1 Proteobacteria bacterium UBA7821
ATCGCTGGCTAGACAAGAAGTATTCAATACTTCAGGAAGCTAGCCACCTTTTGGCCACATCCGTTGATCATGTGTTAGATGCGCTAAACCAACACACAAGTCAATCCCAACAGTTATCTCATGCTTATGGGGTATTAGAACAGCAGTATGCTCAAACAATAGCGAAGCAGATTAACACAGTGGATGGTAGCCCACTGGGGCAGGGCTACTTGTTGTGCTCACAAATTAATCAGTGTGATGAGTTAAAACGCTTAAGATTAGTCTTTGATGCTTGTCAGAGTACAGCACCTCATGAATATGTGATGGTGCTATTCGGTCGCGTTGACCAAGGTGGCTATTGTCCATTCATTATTGCGGTGTCAGAAGCTGCGAGTACCAAATTAACCGCAAAGGATGTGTTAAACTACTTAAAAAAACAGATTGATGTTAGAGGTGGTGGCAAGCATCGTATGGTGCAGGGGAGTCTCTGTTATGCTGGTATGGAAGATTTGAAAGGGAATGTAACAGCATGGATTGGTCGTAATATCACATGACGCAGATCGTATTAAAGTTTGGCGGTTCCTCATTGGCTAACCCTGAGTGTATCAGGCAAGTCTCACGAGTGATTTCAGATGTCTGCCAGCAAGGCTTCAAGCCGATAGTGATTGTCTCCGCGATGTACGGTGAGACCGATCGCTTGATTCGTTTGGTTGAATCAGTTTCAGGTAACGCAGATACAGAAGCTTATGATTTTTTGATTAGCACTGGCGAACACACTTCGGTTGCACTGCTGTGTATGGTATTGCAACAAATGGGTTATCACGCAAAGCCTAGGTCCGCTTGGCAAATCGGCCTCACTGTGTGTGACGATAATGACACGTTAAGTGCATCCCTTGATGTCTGGTCGATTCACCAAATGACACGTCGTGGTATTATTCCAGTCGTCACTGGGTTTCAGGCAATTAATGCACAGATGACATTGACAACATTGGGTCGTGGTGGTTCGGATTTATCGGCTGTCATTATCGCAGAGAAGCTTGGTGTTGATTGTCACATTTACACAGATGTTCGTGGTGTGTACGCAGCAGATCCCAAGGTGATCCCTAAGGCAAATCGGCTTCGCTCTGTGCATATTGATATGATGCTGAAGATGTCTAGTTTGGGAGCTAAAGTGCTTCAGTACAAGGCTATCGATTACGCCAGTCAGTTTAACGTCAGGCTGAAAGTATTATCAACATTCTCACCAGATCAAGGCACTGATATTTATTATGGTCACTGTATTTCAGATCATGCCATTGCAATTCAGTCACTTGAAAAATTGATATACATTCGGATTAAGGGTAGTGATGTTAACCGGTTGTCTGTTGATTATTTAAAATCAGATTTAATCCATAAGAACGCTATGAGTATTTCATGCTATCAATATCATGAAGGCTATTTGTCGCTGATCTGTTCTGATGATGATTATGAGACAATTATGCAGTTTTTACAGCTACAGTTTAAATTAAATTGTTCAGTTGATTTGTATACTCAAAGTCAAGTTTCTGCTATTTCCGTGGTGAGTTCATCTTCATTATCTAGACTTTCTTTGGATGATTTGGATTTAGATGTCATTGATTGTTATGACAGTCAGACGACTAAAACCTACGTTGTCATGACCGCTAACGCCGCTTCTATTACTCAGGAACTGGCTGAGTTCTGCGGGGTAACCACTGGTTCAGAGAGCCTAGTTAAGATATCTACCAAGACATAAACAGCATTCTATCTTACATAAAATTAAGAAAAATGTGATTGATCTATTGAGATTTATCTCGAAAATGTTATAATCAATGAAGTGTTCTATGTTTACTAGATCACAAGAAATGGAAATTATATAACCAATGGAGAAGGATTGTGCTAATATTGACTAGAAGAGTTGGTGAGACGCTGGTTATAGGTGATAATGTCAAGGTCACTGTATTAGGTATCAAAGGACACCAGGTCCGTGTCGGTGTAGAGGCTCCATCGGATGTGTCTGTTCATAGAAAAGAGATTTATGATAAAATAAAAGATGAGAAAAAACCTGATGAGTAGAGTACAATGCCAGTTAGTTTTGCTTGTGGCATCTTAAAGAAGATGCTAAGATAAAAAAAATCGGAGAGATGGCCGAGTGGCTGAAGGCGCTCCCCTGCTAAGGGAGTATGGGGCTATTCCTCATCGAGGGTTCGAATCCCTC
>DLBP01000061.1:2510-2678 GCA_002480165.1 Proteobacteria bacterium UBA7821
AATCCC
Source organism: Proteobacteria bacterium UBA7821 (assembly GCA_002480165.1). Lineage (GTDB taxonomy): Bacteria > Pseudomonadota > Gammaproteobacteria > Comchoanobacterales > Comchoanobacteraceae > UBA6594. The sequence goes on from DLBP01000061.1 coordinate 2,517, forward strand.
TCTCTCTCCGCCAGTATCCTGAGCCTATCCAACAATCTCAATCCATTAGATGTTATTGACACGATCTGATCGACGTGTTAGTCTAACAATAGAATTATTTTGATAAGGAACAGATATTTTGAGCCAAGTGCTGTGAAAAGTCGTTCTAAGATTGTTATTAAT
>DLBP01000005.1 GCA_002480165.1 Proteobacteria bacterium UBA7821
TCTCCCAGCTGAGCTATAGCCCCGCTAGGCTTCTGTATCATATTAACTTACTGACTATTTGTCAAGCCATTTGACTAATAAATTATCAATCTGTATGATACGGATGAGTTAGGGGATTATCATGAAAACGTATGGACTGATCTTATTACATGGCCTGGGTGCAGATTCAACAGACATGTCAGCACTGTCAGAGGTTTTAATCGAAGGCTTAGATGTGGATGTTCGGGTTTATTGTCCATCAGCACCTATCCGATCTGTCACAATCAATCATGGAATGCTGATGCCTTCCTGGTACGACCTTTATCAATTGGATACTCTGGAGCAAGAGGACACGGTCGGCATCCAAGAGGCCTGTGAGGAACTGACCCAGCTACTCGATGAAGTGACGCAAGATATTCCTGCTGATCATCTATTTATTGGTGGCTTTTCCCAAGGCGCTGCTCTGGCATTATACACAGCGTTACGATATCCTCATCGATTGGCCGGTGTTCTCCTGCTATCTGGCTATTGCCCACTGTTGTCATCAACAGCAGATGAGCAGAAACATGGTGACTTATGCATTTTACAAACCCATGGCACAAACGACGACGTTCTACCAGAAACACTGGCACAGATAACCCAAGAAGCTTTAACGCATCTCGGTCACAACATTGAGACAGTGACACACCACGATGGTCATGGCATTGGCCAAAGCGCGCTGGTAGCTGCTCAGAGCTGGCTTAAAGGTGTGATTGATTCAAAACACTGACTAATCGTATTTATAGATTAAACCATCGCTGAGACAAGCTTTCGTTAGCATCTAGCTCGTGCTTTTTCAAGGCAACATAGGCGATATCAAACATTAAATTGACTGATTTATAAATAACCATTGTGTTTGAAATAGCTGGGACTGCTTTAACCCCAACTGCTAATGCATTCAGCATTCTTTGGTGTAAAAAATGATTGGATGCGGCAACATGGAGGTTAACACTCATGTATTCATCGGAGTCATCCTCATGCCAGAGTAACAGTGCCCATAGGATTTGACTCGCCATATCAAACAGGCCAAAACTAGGCATCAAGCAATAAAGTAATATATTTGGCATGAGTAGTGATAAATACAAACGCCAAGAGTTGCTGTCAGAACTTAAGTTATAGACAGAGAGCCCAGTCAATAATGGCGTCAAATAACTATACATCAGCTCTAAAAGTAAAGGGAATAGTGTTTTAATAGTCATCCATCGACTGGTCAATGTCAACGTAAAGCCGAGGCTAGACAGCGGCATACCGACCATTGTCAACAGTGTGATGCTAACTAGGCCTTTAACCAGCAGCCAAGCGATATCACTAATGGGTTCAATATCATTACGGGATAGACTCAACAGTTGAGCGCCATAATTTCTATTCTCTGCTTTGCTGAGTGAGAAAGCAATAGACATTACCAATGTGGCTATTGAAAAACCCATGTTAATTGGTAGAAAATACATGCCAGCGGCTAACGGTAATAATAGCAATCCATTGAAGTCACCTAATAGTTTAGAAAGGTGAGATGCGAGTGTACAATAGAGTATAATTAGTGACATCTGATAGGGCAATGCGGTCAACTGTATCCAATGGACGCCTTGCAGGTTGTTGTGAGCATACTGAAAAAAAAGTAGGTTGAGAAATGTCATCTAGAGAGTCTCCGGTTATGGTCATATTGCTTATCGAACACAACTAATTGGATGGCATTGCGATGAACTGTTGACTGGCAATACGTGTCAGTTGAGAAATGATTGGGCATTTTGTAATGCATGATTTTTCTGTGCGTTTAATAATCAATGATTCAGCTAAAATACGACACAATATAAACAATGTCAACAGCCTGTCATTATTGGTGCAATGGCTCTTGTGAAATTTATATAGGTCGATCATTATCTCAGTATCCAGCATGCTAATATGCATATATTAATATTTTACAGACACTTTAGGGCTGCCATAACCTGTATAAATGATTGTGTTTTGACATATCCGTTCTGTTTATAACGGATCATTACTAGCGTTAAGCTCCTATCAAATTTACGATTAAGGGCTATTTTGGTATTGGGATAATTGATCAGATAACTCCCATATCACGATCGTAAAAAATCAACTAGTTGATCTGAAATACACAAGACTAATATGACAATCATGAGTTCTTTTAATTGGATTGTGGAAAAATGCATAATGATAGTCTATACTGATAGTAATAAAAATAATAATGGAGACTAATATGCCACGAAATAATCAAAAGAAAATAAGAGCTCAAATAAATGACAGCTTTAAAATCGCGGAATCGATCAGCAAAAATATCGAGGATGTATATTCTAAGATTTCACAACTGGAACAAATGGGTGATTTTGATATAGTGAACGATTTGATCGGTAAATACACTGAAGAAGTGCGCAAACTGGGCCAAGGAGCAAAAGAAGTATCACATGTTTATGAATCGGGTAAAGACCTCGTGCATCAAACGGAATTGCTTAAGACAAATGATGAGCTTATTAATGAAATATATGGTACTTTAGAAGAGTTACATCAACAATTTGAAGTAGTGGATAGTATACAGCCAGGTATCAAAGAACATATCGAGGATGTAGATTCTATGATTTCACAACTGGAAAAATTGGGTAATCTTCCTGAAGTGAACGGTTTGATTGATAAATACACTGAAGAAAAGGGCAAACTGGAGGAACAAGCAAAAGAAGTATTACAAATTTATGAATCGGGTGGAGACCTCGTGCATCAAATGGAATTGCTTAATAAAAATATAGATTCTATTAATGAAATAGATAGTACTTTACATGTCTTAAAAAGACAATTTAAAACACTAAAAAATAGACAAAGAGAAGCTCCCTCCAAGCCTAAAGAAAATAATAACGCAGGCAACTCACCTACAAGCGTCGTAGGCGCTACGTTTCATTTTGCAGATGAAATTGCTGGTGCTCAAGAAGGAGAAAATTGTACAAATGATGAAAGTAATGAAAATAATGGTCCAGAGGTGTCACGATAAATGGCGACTCTGAGCAACTGATAACGATCACAATTCACTATCAATGATCCGAACCAGGTGCGGCTTTGTTTGCTATAAAATTGGCTGTAATTGGTCCAAATAATAAAAGGCTTGTCGTAGTTAAAGAATTATTCATACAAATTGATTAGAATTACAAGGTTTTATCAATTGTTTCATGCAAATCAGGTAGAGTGTACTATAATAGTAGTAAATTGAGGATAATATAATGAAAGAGTTCTCTAAACAAATATCAGAAATTGAAACAATGTCAGGAGCCGAGACAGACATTAATGCTACGCGTAAAACAAAGAGTCAGGTATTAAACGATAAGAACATGACATCTTAAAATACTGAAGCAAGGAGAATAATAATGCCAGCAACACCATATAGAGATCAGATACTTCTTCAAATTGCAAAAATTCCAAAAGATGATCGAGAAAATATAAGTAATAAGGATGTAAAGACCATTATAACTGAACTCGCAAGAAAAAATGCTTCTGGTTCTGGATCTGCAACAGTAAGACGAGAGACCATAGGCATAATCAAAGCCATGGGCAAACATCATATAATCAATGATTCTCAATTGACTACAATTATTTGTGACCTAAAAAGAAATCAACAATTAAACGAGAGTGACATAGATGAATTATTCGGTAAAGAAGATGGGCGAATTATGACTTCTATCATAGAATCTGTAGATGAATTTACTGAAAATATTATTGACCTGAACGAAGCAGGGGCAGCAGCAGCAGCAGCAG